>DAOWCM010000422.1 GCA_030639555.1 Candidatus Eiseniibacteriota bacterium
CACGACGCGGACGTCACCGGCCCGCTCGAGCTTGCGCATCTTGCGCTCCCACTCGTGGGTGACCTTGCGAGTCCGGCCCCCGACGTAGTCTTCCCACGAACCCTCGATCCGGATGAAGGGAGACACGCGCCCCGGTCTCGCGTGGAGCAGGGAGCCGGCGCCTCGCGCCTCGGATTCGAGCGCCGTCAGTGCCGGCGAGCCCGAGGCCACGGCCCGGAGATGAAGCCGCGAACCCTGCCCGCGGAGATGCCTGAGAAGAGCGCTGGTGAACCCGTTCGCGTACCCCCGGCCCGTCACGAACTGCCCACGGGGCGAGAGGAAATTCACCGGAAGCACAAGCTCCCGCCCGGGCGTCGCGAACAGCGGGGCCACACCCACGGGGCCCTGGTCGGTGTGCCCGACCGCGGCGGCGACCTTGAGCTCCGCCCCGAAGTGCGCGGACCATGTCTCGACCCAGAGACGCGTCGCGAAGAGACCGCCGCGCTCGACGGCCCCGGAGAGTCTGTCCCAGGCCTCCACGAGTTCCGGGTCCCTGAAGTCGGTGTGCACGCGAATCTCGATCATGCGCCCTCGTGTCAGTTCGGAAGCGCCGGTCGACTGCTCCGGCCGGAAACGCGCGGCAAGCGCGCTAGAGAAGTCCCTCGGGGAAGACGACATCCCTGTTCAGAATGCAGGACGGATCGAACGCCCTCTTGACCTCCGCCATCTGTCTCATTCCGTCGTCGCCGTACTGCAGCCGGAGGAAATCGTGCTTAATCTTCCCGATCCCGTGCTCGGCCGATACGGTTCCGCCCAGCTCGATCGCCCGGCGCGCGAAGCGCATGGCCAGCTCTTTCCCGGCCCGCAGTTCCGCAGGCGTCGACGGCATGATATTGAGGTGAAGGTGGCTGTCACCGATGTGGCCGAAGATGACGTGTTCGAGGTTCGTCCCGTCGAGCTCGCTTCTGTAGAATCCCAGCATCTCCTCGAGGGCACGCGAGGGCACGGCGGCGTCGGTGCCTATCTTGTGGATCTCAGGATGCCGCGCGTTCGCCCGTGCGATGACGCCGTTCACCTGCTCGGCTATGCTGTGCCTGAGCGCCCTTAGCCGCGCGAGCTCAGACTCCTCCATCCCACCCCACGTGTTCTCCATCGACGCACCGTGCACGGAGAGAACCGATTCCCATCCCTCGTAGATCTCGAGCAATGTGTCCTCGGTGAACTCAGCCTCGAAGAGCACTCCCGCGACCGCGGCCGCGGGCAGCTCCGGTATCTCCGACGGCGGACCCTCCTCGACCTTCCTGCGGCGGAGGAACTCGAAGCTCCTCGAATCGAAGAACTCCAGCGCGAGGGGAGTCACAACGTCGGGAGTCTCTCCGTCCTGCCCGTCTCCCCGCGCGTGCTTCACGAACGCAATGGCGTCCTCATCGGACCCGAAGAACGCTAGTGCGCTTAAGATCCCCTCGGGCGCTGGGGCCACGATCAGCTCGACCTCGGTGATGACCCCGAGCGTCCCCTCCGACCCTATGAAGAGATCGGTCAGGTCCATGCCGGGCGCGGCGTAGTAGCCGGCTGCGTTCTTTGTGTCGGGCATGTCGTATCCGGGAACACGCACGTCCGCTTCACTGCCGTCAGTCCGAGCCAGGACGAAGAGCAACCCGTCCGCGACACACGCGCCACGCTCGACCGCAACGACATCCGCGGTGGTCAGTGCTACCCTCAGCCCGTGCACGTGCCGGCGCGTCACGCCGTAGCGGTAGCTTCTGGCGCCGGACGCGTTGGTGGCCACGGTGGCGCCTAGATGGGCGGTGTCCTCGGTGGGGTCGGGAGGATAGAAATAGGCCCGGTCGTCCGCGAGGAAGGCCTCGAGGCCGGCGCGCGCTCCGGTGTCATCGCCGGGCCGCTCGATGCCGAGGTCCTTCGTCAGCAGGCGTTCCCTGAGTTCGGCCACCGACAACCCCGGCTCGACGCGAACCGTGAAGCGCCCGTCGGGAAGCCGGCGGACCCCCAGCACTCTCTTCATGTCCGAAAGGGAAAGAAGGACGCCGCCGGCAGGCACGGCTCCGCCCACGATGCCGGTTCTCCCGGCGGACACGGTGACGTTCACACC
>DAOWCM010000344.1 GCA_030639555.1 Candidatus Eiseniibacteriota bacterium
GTCTCGTTCCGCTGCCGCCGAGCGGGAGAGCCCGGCCAGAACCAGCTCGAGTTCGTCCGCGGCCCTGCCGGCTGCGACATCGCCGCTCAGGCAAGCGAAGAGATTCCCCGCCGAGAATCGCTGCGAATGCCACTCGCCGGTACTCTCGCGGGACATAGCTGACAGCGTCTCTGCAGTCCCTGCGATCGGACGGCCGTAAGGATGGCCCGGGAAGAGCAGTGGCACCATACGCCGCATCGTCCTGCGGAAAGGGTGGTCCTCGGCCTCTCCCAACTCCGCGAGGGCCTCGGCACGGACGGCGTCGAAGTCGTCGACGCTGAGTGCCGGGCGAACCACGGCCTCGCAGAGGACACCAAGCGCCTCCCTCAGATACTTCGACAGAACGGTGGCGCCTGCGCCGAAGCCGTCGCGGTCGACAGAGACAGAGATGCCGCTGCCTAAGCCCTCGATGTCATCGGCCAGCCTGTCCGCGGACCGTGAGGCAGTTCCTCTGAGCATGTGTTTGAGGGTCAGGCTGGTCACGCCGAGCAGAGAATCCGGCTCGTCGCGGAATCCTCCCCGGAATCCCAGCGCTACTGAGACGAGCGGGAGATGCCGCGATTCTCTGACGACCAGGGAAGCGCCATTTGAGAGCGTCCTCCGCGAGCACGTGGCGTCCGGCGTCTCCCGTACGATGAGAGGCCTCGCGAATCTCGCGCTCCCGCCCCATGTTCCCGGCGTCTCTCCCAACAGATGTTCCGCGACACGGCTGCTGCCGGACCGCGCAGCAGAAACCAGAACGTCCGGGTTCTCCTCAGCGGCGCTGCTTCCCTCGGGCACGTAGGCAACCATCGCGGCGGCCTCGGAGTCCAGGTAGTCGTTGGCGGCTCGCATCACATCGTCAGGTGTCACCGCGGCCAGCCGATCGACGTACTCCTCGGCGTACTTGTGGTCCCCCATCGTCTCGAAGAAACCGAGGGTCATTGCCATGGTCTCGACGGTCTCGTGCTCCAGGAGGTACCCGGCCTCGAGCCGTCTCACGCTTTTCACCATCTCGTCAACGCCGACAGGCGCGCTCTGCAGCCGACGAATCTCCCCGAACAGTTCCCCGACGATTCTCGCCGGCGATGCCCCGCTCGTCCCGACGGCATGCACGGCGACAATACCGACGTCCCTGTGCGCAATGACAGACGCGCTGATGTCGGACACGAGGCCTGAGGAGGTTTGCAGTGACTTGCGGAGGCGGCTGCTTCTTCCGAGCCCAAGCAGCCCGCAGAGCACGTCCAGAACGGGTATGTCAGGGTCGCGCACGGGGGGCGCCGCGAAGCCCACCACGAGATAAGGCTGGCGAAGGCGCCCGACGAGAACAGACGCGGCAGGAGTCCACACAGGTCGAGTGTCGGGGCTTTCCTTTCGAACACCGCCGACGGCCGCGTGCTGTCGACCGCTGCCCGTCACGCCCGCGAGCTCACGTGCTCGAGCAATGACCTCTCCCGCGTCCACATCTCCCAGGACCACCTGAACCATGTTCCCCGGGACGTAGCGCGCGCGGAAGTAGTCAGACAGAGCGGCGCCGTCGATGACAGCCAGAGTCTCCTCGGTGCCGACAATACGGCGTCCGTATCCGCTCTTCGGGAAGACCGCCTCCATGAGGCGCCGCCAGGCAAACGCAGACGGGTTGCGCTCGGACATCTTCATTTCCTCGACGATGACCGACCGCTCGCTGTCGATATCCACCTCGGCAAAGACCGGGGAGCGCAGTGTCTCTGCCTGAGCCTCGAGAACCTCACGCCAGTTGCGCGCCGGCACCACCTGGTAGAACGCGGTGTGATCGCATCCGGTTGCGGCGTTGAGATAGCCGCCGGCATCCTGGACCGTTCGGGTCAGGAAGCCCCGCGGGTCGCCCTCTCGGCCTTTCAGCAGCATGTGTTCGAGGAAATGGGAGACGCCGGCGTGCTGGGCGGGCTCGTCGGCAGAACCGGTCCCGACCCACAGGTTCAGGGCCACAACCGGCGCGACGTGCACCTCCTCCACGAGGAGGGTCGTACCGTTCGGGAGGATCTCACTTCTGACCATGGCGTCTTCCGGTGAAGCGGGCCATCAGCGGCCGGGGCGACCGGCGGGTCCATCCGCGGCCTGGCGACGGGCGGGTTCATCCTGGAGCTCACGGAAGCCCATCGACGCCTCCACGAGTGCGGGCTGGATGCTCCCGATGTCGAGCAGCTCGTCGTGGAACGTCTTGAGGTCGAACGCGCTGCCGGCGCGGGCCTCGTACCGCTCTCGTATGCTCAGGATGGCGAGCTTGCCGACGAGGTAGCTCGATGGCTGCGTCGGATTGCCCGTGTAGCGCTTGACCTCCGCGGTCGCGTTGATCCGCTCGAGCGATACCTCGGACACCATGAACTCGATGGCGTCCTCCACGGTCATCTCTCCGAGCTGCAGACCGACGTCCACGACCACGCGGGCGGCGCGCCACAGCGTTTCCTTCAGCTGCCCGAGGCGCGTCTTGGCACTGGAGTAGAAGCCCGCGTTCTTCATCATCTCCTCACAGTAGAGCGCCCACCCCTCGATGAAGACCGTGTTCCAGAGGACCTTGCGGACCTTGCAGCGGCCAAGATTGGCCCGGACGAGCTGCAGGTGATGTCCCGGGTACGCCTCGTGGAGCGCGATGATAGGAATGGTGTGAACGCTGTGGCCGCGGAGCTGCTTCTCCTGCTCCTCGGGCGACAGGCTGTCATCGATGGGCGTGACGTAGAAGAGTCCCCGTTGCTTCTTCTCAAAAGGCCCCGCCGGATGGTAGGCCGCGAACGGGAGAATCGTTCTCAGGAAGACGGGAGTGTCGATTACTTCGAGCTCCTCACCATCGGCGACGGTGACAA
>DAOWCM010000223.1 GCA_030639555.1 Candidatus Eiseniibacteriota bacterium
GACATCCATGATCGGCGAACCCGTCTTCCGGGCGTACCCCTTGGCGACGCTCACTACGAACCTGAGGTTCGCGGTGACAAGCGCGTCGCGCGCGTCCTGATCGCCCTTGAGGATTCTCCTGCCAAGCTGCTGCTCCTGCTCCCGCGTGAGCAGCGGAGTCTTGGCAATCTCCTTCAGGTAGTGACCCAGGCTCTTGTCTTCCTCTGCTGTGCTTCCGTAATACGACATCTTTGCGTTTTCACTCCCTCTTGTTTCCACCCCGCCTTCTGACCTTGGCCTTGCGCCGGATTTCAAAGGCGGCGGTGCTACCATTCCTACACACGCTACTCTGGCTTGATGGCCACGAAGTGCGTGTACTCAGCCCTCTGTACCATGACCTTGATGGCCTTCTTGCGGCCCTCGAGGCTTCTCATGACGTCCCTGTAGTCGCCGAGATCCTCGACCGAGCGATCGCCCACCCTCAGGATGACGTCACCGGGGGCAATCCCTGCGTCCTCCGCGGGACTCCCGTTCTCGACGTCGACGACCAACACACCCTCGTCCGTCGCAATGTCGATGTCGGCGAGCAACGGATCGTCGAGCCCAACCACGCCGAGCCCGAACCACCGCGTCTCTTCCTTTTCTTCCGGCTCCTCCGCAACGAACGTGTCGCGCCGCTCCTCGAGCACCGCGGTCAGCGCCTTCGCCCGCCCGTCACGAACGATCCCGACCTTCACCTCTTCCCCGGGTGTCACGCCGGCAACGACCCGCCTGAACTGCGCGACGCTCGTCACCGAAACGCCGTCGAAGTCCGTGATGACGTCGCCCGGCTCGATGCCCGCCTTGTCGGCAGGCGTGTCGGGCTCAACGCTCGAAATGATGACACCCTTGGTGTCCCCGAGGTCGCTTGCCTCCGCGAGCTCCCGTGTGATCTCCTGCGGCCGGACGCCCAGGAAGCCGCGCACGACCTTGCCCTCCGCGATCAGCGCGTTGGAAACATCCTTGGCCAGGTTGATGGGAATCGCGAACCCGATCCCGTCGGCCTGCGCGTTCACCGCCGAGTTGATGCCGATGACCTCACCCTCGATGTTGACGAGGGGACCGCCGCTGTTTCCGAAGTTGATCGACGCGTCGGTCTGAATGAAATCCTGGTAGAGCGGCGCGCCGCCCCTGATGTTCAGGTTCACCCTGCCCTTGGCACTGATGACGCCGACCGTGACCGTGCCCTCGAGATCGAGCGGGTTGCCGACCGCGATGGCCCAGTCGCCGACGCGGAGGTCATCCGAATCACCGAGCCGGAGCGACGGGAGGTTGTCTCCCTCTATCTTGATGACCGCGATGTCCGTGTTCGGGTCCTGGCCGACGACCGTCGCCTTGAACTCGCGCCCGTCGGTCAGCGTGACCTCTACCTCGTTCGCGCCCATGACGACGTGGTTGTTCGTCATGATGTAGCCGGTGTCGTCGAAGATGAAGCCCGAGGCCGAACCCGGCACCTCGAATTCCCTGTAGTTCTGCTCGTCGCTGCCGCCCCGTCCCCTGTCCCCGAACATGTCACGGAACATGTCGCCGAATGGATCTGCCGAGCGACGAATCGTGCGCTTCGTATCAACGCTGACGACCGCGGGAAGCACCTCCTCCGCGACCGCGGAGAACGGGCTTCTGCCCACGGCCAGCGACGCGTACGACCCCGTCACCGTGCCGGAAGGAAGCTCGGAAGAGGCCCCATTCTGAGCGATCGAGACAGGCCCGAGGTTCGTGCTCGCTGTGATGACCACGCCGAGAATCAACCCGACCGCGACCAGAGTGATGCCACCTGCTACCCAACCCAAGGAACGGCCCATTGAACGACTACCTCCGAGATCTGGATGCCCTGTGCGGGAACCACTCACGTAACCGATTAGACAGTCAGCAGCGGACGGTGGTTGAAGGAGGACGGCGGCTGCCGCCTACTCCGTCGAGGAGCCCGCGTCGCGCTCGACCTTCGCCTGCTGTATCTCTTTCTCCCACTTGGAGATGTCCTGCCGGAAGCCGCGGATCTTCTCGACTGAATCGACGAGAGATTCGTCGTCAGGAATCGCCGCCTGTTCATCGCTTTCGAACATTTCGAACACGCGACCGCCCATGTCGCCCATGAGGCGCGCGATCTGGCGGTTCAGCTTGAGAATCTCGACCTTGGCGCGGCCGATCTGTGTCACTTCCTCGGCCTTGTCAGAAGCGTAGACGTAGCCGTCGACAATCGCGTTCTTTACATCGTCCCAGAGCGGCGCCATTGCTTCATCCCTCCCTGCTTGTCGCGGTCACGCTCCGTTGAGCTTGCCCGCGCCGGCCTCCACGGCTATACTGACCGCAGAAAAAACCGTGGATTGCGACTGGCCGGGTCACTCAGTCGAAAACCCCAAGGTCCCCGCTCCGTCGAACCCACGTGATTGGATGCAACTATACGCATAACGTTGCCCCCGGTCAAGCGGTTTTGGAAGCCCGCCGCCCGGAGGGTTCGCACCCTCTTTACTTGATACATTGCGCGATATCTGCATACTCGCACAAAGGATGCAACAGTACCTGAGAATTCGCTCGCCATCAGTGCAAGTCCCGGACCACAGGGGTCATCTGTGACAGAGTTCACCCACTCAACCAGACCTGTCTACTTCATAGCCGACGCCCACCTGGGCAGTGAAGGGGCCGCGGTCGAGGAGGCCAAGGAACGGGATCTCCTGGAGTTCCTCGCCCACCTCGCGGGCCGCGCGTCTCTCCTCTATCTCGCGGGCGACATCTTCGACTTCTGGTTTGAGTACCCGAGAGTCAGGCCGACCGCCCATTCCGCGGTTCTGAACGCACTGTCAGAGCTGGTCGGCTCCGGCACTGCCGTGCGCTTTCTGGGCGGAAACCACGACTACTGGGTCGGACGCCAGTTCGAGGAGATGACCGGGGCGACGGTGCATCAGACGCCCGTCACAGATACACACTTCGGCAGGCGCACATTCGTTGCTCACGGCGACGGCCTCCCCCCGGGCGACCGGCGCTACAAGATGCTGAAGACCATCATTCGCAGCCGGCCCGCCATCGCCGGGTTCCGTCTGATCCCCCGCACCACCGGAGCATCCATCGCCCGCTGGGCGTCGGGCCTGAGCGAGATCACCGAAGAACGCATCCGCGCCGCCACTCCCGCAATGAAGAGTTTCCTCGAGAGCAAGCTTGCGGAAGGCTACAACGTGGCCCTGGTCGGCCACATTCACAGACAGATGATGTGGAAGTATGGCGGTGGAACCGCGGTGGTTGTCGGCGACTGGATGAAACACCGCTCCGTCGTCGAGCTCACGGAAGACCGTCTTACAGCATTGAGCTGGGCCGATGGTTCGCTGCGTCCCGGAGCCGTCTGATCCTACAGCATGATGCCCAGCGAGACCCTGTGGGTGTCACCCAGTTCCGAGTAGAACGGCACCATGGCGTAGTCGATCCGGAAGTTCCGCACCTTGACGCCCAGGCCCCACGACACGTTGTGGTTGTCCCACCCCGTGCGGTAGCCGAACCTGAACGCTATCATCTCCGCGTACTCGTACTCCATTCCGAAGTGAATCTTGGTGCTGCCGTCCGTGGGTATCACCGCGTCGGACGCGATGACGAGATTGCCGCGCAGGGCATCCACCGGCACGTCGAGGGCCGCACCGACCTTGTACATCACCGGCAGATCGAACTTCTCTTCGATGAACTTCATCCGCGGGCCGAGATTCAGGAGCGTGACCGCCGCCGTAAGGCCATCGTACCCGGGGATGCGATAGCGCCCGCCGAGGTCGACCGCGAAGCCCTTGGCGGTTTTGTCGTCGATCTTCTCGTGCAGGTACTTGAACGAGCCTCCCACGTCCAGATGGTCGGTGAGACGCCGTGCGTAGCTTCCGGTGAACGCGAAGTCGAACACGCCGAAGTGGCCGTCCGGATCGGCTGTTGGCTCGACACGCCGCTCGAGATCGTTCATGTAGAGCCCGACGATGCCGGCGCCGATGGCGTAGTCCCCGTAGGACCGAACGCCTCCGACGTACTCGTAGCGGATGTCCTGGAACCACTCGGTGTGCATCAGCATGATGTCGACGCTCTCGACGTCGATGATGCTCGCCGGGTTCCAGTAGATGGAAGACGCGTCGCCGTCGACGGCCGTGTAGGCCTCGCCCATCCCGATGGCCCTGGCCCCC
>DAOWCM010000086.1 GCA_030639555.1 Candidatus Eiseniibacteriota bacterium
CGTCTCGGGATCAAACAGATGGGCGGTTCTGAACCCGCGGTGCCCGAGCCTCCTCGCAACCCACTTGCCCGTGGCGGGCATGATCTGCGAGAGCCCGAGCGCGCCGACCCACGAGACGGCGCGGAACTCGAACAGGCTCTCCTGCCGTATCAGCGAGTACTCGATGTAGGGATCGATGCCCCTCTCGGCGCACTCGCGCTCGACGATGCGCCGGAAGTGTGTCGGACAGATGCGCTTCCGCAGATAGATCGGCGCGTCGCTCAACTCCTCGGCCGGGGACATGGCCAGGATTCTCTCCGCCAGTAGGATTGCGTGCTTGTGCAGGCCGACACGCTCGCAGTAGTCGATGAGAATGTCAAGAGCGCGCGGATCCCTGCCGACCACGTCCTCGAGATGCGCCAACTCAGTCAGGGCCGCGCTTCGCATGTGAAGGGCCCGAAGCGCGTCGGCCCGTCTGAAGGCCGGTTCGCTGTAGATGCTCTGCCTGAGCGCCACCCTGCCTACGGGGAAGTAAACCTCGTCGTACCACTCCGCCAGCCATGCGGCGAAGTCCAGCGCCTCGCCTCCCCACATCGCCGGACGCGCGTAGCGGGAGGTCGCTCCTGAGCGCGCAGGTCCGCTGCTCGCCGCCCTCGCGCCGTGCCCAAGCTCTCGGAGACGCGCGCGCGCCCGCGCCCCGTAGTAGGAATCCCTCGCAGCCTCCACTGCCTCGACGTAGGTCGCGACGGCATCGTCCTCCCCAGAGAGGTGCTCTCTGCACTTGCCCGACCAGAAGAGAGCGCGGGCCTCATCCTCACCAGATGCTGCGGCGAAGATGTCCGCGAACACCACCGCCGCCCCGGAGTAGTCCTCCTGCTTGTAGAGGCACAACCCCGCCCGGAAGAGCGCGTCGCCGGCCCGCGCAGACGTCGAGTAGGCGCCCACGATGCGACGAAACTCGGCGCTCGCCTCCTCCCACTTCCCCGTCTCTTCCAGAAGCCTGGCCTTCTCCCAGAGCAGCTCAGGAGCGGCCTCTCTTGCAGGGTGCTCCACTGCGAAGCGCTCGTAGGTGGCCAGGCTCTCCTTCAGCCTGCCGCTCGCGCGGCGGCAGTAGGCGAGCTTCGACCACGCCAGGTCATAGTACTCGGCATCGGGTCCGAACTCCGTCGCGTCCTCGTACGCCCTGGTCGCCGTTCTGAAGTTCCTGAGGCGCTGGTGGCTTCGTCCCAGGAAGTAGCTCGCTTCGTGCTCGAACTCCTTTCGCTCGTCGTGGCGGATATAGTGGGTGAAGAACTCAGCGGAGTCCTTGTAGAGCTTGCGGTTGTAGAGAACCAATCCCTGATGGTACCTGTCCGTGAACGCCCGCGAGATCCTGCGCCCTCTCTTGAGCGCGTCGTGGGAGTGTCGAGACCTGGCGAAATCGTCGACCGCAGTCGCGTAGCTCCGACTGGCCGCTTCCTCGTCGCCTCTCTTCTCGTAGGCGCGGCCTATCCTGTAGTGCGCAAGTGCGCGCTCGTCGTAGCTCTCGGCCTCTGCGAGGAAAAGCCGGTACCACTGAAGCGCCATGTCGTAGTCGTCTGTCTCTTCGTAGAGGCCCGCGAGTTCGAGGATGGCGGGCAGGTCGAACGCGGTGTCTACACCGTCGTCGATGACGGTGCGAAGCTCCCCCCTCGCGAGATCGGGCTCGTCCATTCCCGCGTGACACGCCGCCAGGCGTAGTCGGATGAGGTCCTCAACCTCACTGAGTTCCGTGAGTGAGAGGGAATAGCCGACGAGCGCGGACTCCCACTCCTTGAGGTGCTCGTGGGACCGTGCCATCAGGAAGAGGCTTCGAGCAGCAAGGTTAGCGAAGTACGCCGCCGGTGAAGCGCCGGCGTTCGACTCTACGGCATCTATCGTCAGCGCATAGAGATCGGCCGCGTCGCCGTAGTTCCCATGGCTGAAGCGCAGATCCGCCTCAGAGAACAGGGAGTCCGCGCGGGCCCGCCAAGACGCGTGCGCCGGCATGCTGGATAGCAGGACCGCGAGCGCAAGGACGGCGACCGCGCAGATGGTCGACGACGAGGAGCGGGCTCTCGTCGTGGCGGTGGGTCGAGGGCGTTTTCTCATGTGATTCCCAAGGCTCCTCGTGATGTCAGCCACCGTCGAGACCCAGGAGAGCCCCGACGTCGGTCGCCGTACTGGCGGCGACGGCTTCGTTCGCCAGTGAGATGGCGGTGTCCAGGTCGACGTCCCTGATTGCCTTCTTCGTCCCGGGCAGTCGGCCGTTGGAAACGCTCAACTCCCGCAGTCCGAGACCGATCAGGAGCGGGACGTAGGCGGGCGTGCCGGCCATTTCTCCGCACAGGGAAATGGGCTTCCCCGCCGAGGCCGCTCCCTCGACGGCTCGCGCGATGAGAGCGAGCACGGAAGGGTCGTGCGGCCTGTAAAGACGGCTCACGTACGAGCTGCCGCGGTCGACGGCGAGCGTATACTGCACGAGATCGTTCGTACCGATGCTCAGGAAGTCGCACTCCTTGGCGAGACGGTCGGCAACCATCGCCGCCGACGGTATCTCTATCATCACGCCGACTCTGATGTTCTCGTCGAAGGCGATGCCCTTGAGCCTGAGCTCACTCTTCGCCTCGTCCAGCCTGCCGAGCGCCTGGCGCAGCTCTTCCACCGAGGAGATCATGGGCAGCAGGATACGCACCGTTCCCGGCGAGCTCGCGCGGAGGATCGCCCTGAACTGAGCCAGCAGGAGGTCCGGGCGATCGAGGAGCACACGCGTTGAGCGGTAGCCGAGGTTGGGATTGTGCTCGCGAAACGGGTTCTCAGGACCGATGAACTTGTCGCCGCCTACGTCCAGCGTCCTGATGGTGACCGGCCTGCCGGCCATGGCCTCGACCGCTTCCCGGTAGGCCTCGAACTGAGCGTCCTCATCCAGGAACAGATTCGCCGACATGAATACCATCTCGCTGCGAAGGAGCCCGATGCCGTCGGAGCCCAGCTCCGCGGCCCGCCGTGCCTCATCGCCCGATGCGACGTTGCTCATGAGCGCTATCTCGGTCCCGTCGCGCGTGACCGACGGAAGCTCCAGGACCGAGGCCAGCTCGTGGCGCTCCCGGGTTTCCTCCTCGCGCATGCGCTCGTAGCGCGCCCGGGTATCGGCGGACGGGTCAACGACGGCCACCCCCAGGGCGCCGTCCATCGCGACGACCTCGCCCGTGCGGACCTTGTCGAGAATTCCCTCGACCCCCGCCATCGCCGGGACGCCGAGTGAGCGCGCCAGGATCGCCGCGTGCGACTCCGTGCCCCCGAGCTCGGTTACGAACCCCAGTATCCGTCCTCGCTCCATCGAGGCGGTGTCGCTCGCCCTCAGCTCCCTCGAGACCAGGATCATGGGCTGCGACAGGGGACAGTGCGCCCAGACCCCGAGCATCCGCTCGATGACGCGCTTGCCTATGTCGCTGACGTCGTAGGCCCGGTCGCGCAGATAGCGGTCGTCCGCGGACGAGAGAACCGCCGCCACCCGCTTCATCTCCTCGGCGACGGCCGCCTCGGCATTGACGTGGTCGTTTCTGATGGCGTCGAGGATGGCATCGAGCACCGACTTGTCCTCGAGGATCATCGAGTGCACGAGGAAGATGTCCGCCTTGTCCTGGCCGAGTTCCCGAGTCACCTGCTCGGTGTCGCGAAGGAGTTCCTTCTTGACCAGCGCGATGGCATCATGAAGCCGCGCGAGCTCGCCGTCCACCTCGGAAGCGTCGATCGTACGCACCTCGATCTCGTCGAGGATGTCACCGTAGACGAATGCCGGGGCGACCGCGATGCCGGGTGAGACCGGCGTCCCGTGCAGGACGGCCCGGCCCTCGGGAACCCGCGTTTCGCTGCCGTGTGAACTCACTGACATCACTGCTCCCTCGGATCGTGACCTGAAGGATGGAATCGTGGACGCCCTAAGACCGGACCTTCTTCAAAGCCTGGAGGGCCGCCATCGCGACCGGGTCCCAGACCGGCGAGAAGGGCGGAGCGTAGCTCATGTCGACGTCCGCGAGGTCCCTGACTGTCATCTTCGCGTGGAGCGCCGTGGCGATCGTGTCGATCCGCTTCCCCCCTCCTCCCCTTCCGATGATCTGACCGCCGAGCAGTCGCCCGCCCTCGGGCTCGAAGACCAGTTTGACGTGAACCGCCCCGGCGCCCGGGTATGCGTGCGCCTTCGAGAGAGACCTGATCCGGACGGAAGTCGCCGCCAGCCCCTCTTTGGATGCCGCGCGTTCAGTCAGACCCGTCTGCGCGACCTCGAGATCGAACACCTTCGCGATGTTCGTCCCTGCGACGCCCCCGAACCGGGCGCCGCCCCCAACCGCGTTCTCGCCGGCGAGCTTACCCTGCTTGTTCGCAGTGGTGCCCAGCGGAATCCACACCGGCCGGCCCGTAACCACATGAGTCGCCTCGGCGCAATCCCCGGCGGCAAGAACAGAAGGCTCGCTCGTCACCTGGCGCGCGTCTACCTTGATGGCGCCGGTCGTGCCCAGCTCCACGCCGGCAGCGGAGGCCAGCTCTACAGCGGGCCGGACGCCGACGGACACCAGCGCGAGGTCGGCCTCGAGCCTCTGCCCGGAGGCTCGCACGTAGCCCAGCTCGGTTGAGCCGTCTCGCGGCTCGAAGCCCTCGACGCTCGTCTCCTTCCGCACGCTCACGCCCTTGTCAAGAAGCTCACGCTCCACGAGTTCGCTCATGTCGGGATCGAACGTCGGGAGAACCGTCGGAAGCAGCTCGATGACGGTGACCGTGATGCCCCGTGACGCGAGCGCCTCGGCCATCTCAAGACCGATGTAGCCCGCTCCCACTATCGTCGCGTTCCCTACGCCGCCCAACTCCACCCGCTCGCGCAGACTCTCTCCGTCGGCCAGCGTGCGAAGCGTGGCCACTCCTGAGATGTCGATCCCGGGGAGCGGTGGCTTCACGGCCGCGGCGCCGGTCCCGAGCACCAGGGCATCGAACGAGAGACTGGCGTTCCCCCCATCGGGTCCCTGGAACGTCACTGTCCGACCGACGGGATCGAGCGCCGTCACGCGGGTATTCAGCCGGATGTCCATGTGCCGCTCGTTCCGGAAGAAATCGGCTTCGTACTGGACCAGCTTCTCCCTGCTCGGAATCAGACCGGACACGAAGTACGGGAGGAGGCACGCGCCGTACGAGACGTCTCCGCCCTTCTCGAACACGACGATCTCGACGTCCGGACGGAGACGTCTCGCCCGGCTCGCGGCGCTCATACCTGCCGCGACACCTCCGACCACGACCAGACGTCCTCCCTCTCGCATCGCAGGTGGCATGCGGTTCCTGCCTTTCTGTGGTTCTCCTTACGTTCGATGCTGTCGCGGCGGACTTCTACATTTAGACGAGTAGCACATCGGGGCCGCGTCTGCAAGACCGGCGCCTGTCGGGTGTGGGACCGGGGCCGCGCTGCCCTCCCCCCGCCCATAGAGAACCGACGCCGCACTACCCTGCCGCACCCATAGAGAACCGGCGCCGCATTACCCTGCGGCGCCCACAAAAGACCGGGGCGCGCTGCTCTGCCGGGTCCACAAAGAACCGGCGCCGCGTTGCCCTGCGGCGCCCACAAGAATCCGGGGGCGGCGCGAAGCCTCCCCCGGTTCGGCCGACGCGTCTTGCTGTCACATCGTTGGTGCAGCGCCGGCCCTACTCTCGCGTCGAGGCAGTTCAGTTAGCCTCGATCTCTATCTTGCGGCTCTTCCTGTCGTCGCTCTTCGGGATCAGGATGCTCAGGATTCCATCTTTGGACGAGGCCTTGATGTTGTCGACGTCCGCTCCCGACGGAAGGGCGAACGAGCGCATGAACGAGCCGTAGGAGCGCTCGACGCAGCAGTAGTTCTGCTCCTCTGCCTCCGACTCCTGCCTCTTCTCTCCCTTGATGATGAGGTGGTTGTCCGCGATGCTGATGTCCACGTCCTCAGCGTTAACGCCGGGGATCTCGGCCTTCACAACGATCTCGTCGTCCGACTCGAAAACGTCGATGCTCGGATTCCAGTCGAACGAGGGATGGGAAGCGGGGCTTGCCCAACTTCGCATCAGTCTGTCGAACGCGCGGTCCATGTCATATGGCACGGCCGGCACGTAGCGTCTGGGTCTCCATCTGACCAGTTCCATTTCAGGCACCTTCCTCTCTCAAACACCCCTGGTTCAGAAGCGCGGGAACAGAATTACGCTTCGCTTGACTCCAAGAGGTTAGATGCGTGTAGAGCACGGAAGATCCGCAGTCTCATAACGAGACTGCTGACCCGTGCTCAATAATATGGTTTGTGGCTTCCCTGCAATGAGGAGCTACTCGTGGCTCTCCTGACACGCCCTGAGCGCGGCGCGCAGTCGCTCGTGGATGCCCGGAGGGAGAGTCGTTCCGCCGGTCTGCCTGTGCAGGATGATCGTGCGCTCGAACGTGTGCAGGATCGCCCTGGCCTTCTCGCAGTACTGGATGTGCAGCATGAACTCGACTTCGAGCTCCTCACCCAGTTCACCGTCGAAGTGCTCCGAGAGATACTGGATGAACTTCTTGCAGTCGTCTACGTGTGGCACCGGATCTCTTGTCCTTTCGCCCGACTGCCCCTCGCCGTCGCCGGCCGGCCCTGGTGACCAGCCGGCAACAGCGCGAGTCTTGCTGCGGGTCTACTTGTGAGATGCCCGAACCTACTGAACGGGTCCGTCCTCCGAACGTCCGCCCATGTGCTTCGCCAGGAACCTCTCCGCATCACCATAGAACTTAAGCCGGTTCTCCGGCTTGGCAAACCCGTGCCCCTCATCCTCGAAGACGATGTACTCGACCTCGAGGCCGTTGGCCCTCATGGCCTCGACGAACTGGTCGGACTCCGCCTGCACGACGCGCACGTCATTGGCGCCCTGCGCGACGAGCATGGGGATCTTCACCTGGTCAACGCTGAACAGAGGTGAACGCGACTTCAGGAACTCCCCTTCCGTCCTCGGGTCGCCCACCCGCTTGTACATCATCTCGATCATCGTGCTCCAGTAGGGCGGGATCGTCTCGAGGAAGCTGATGAGGTTGCTCGGCCCCATCATCGGAACGGCGCAGCAGAAGAGGTCGGGCGTGAAAGCCGCGCCGGCGAGCGCCGCGTAGCCACCGTACGACGCGCCGTAGATGGCGATGCGCTCGGGATCGGCTATGCCCTTGTCGATGGCCCAGTTGACGGCGTCGACGAGGTCGTTCTGCATCTTGCCGCCCCACTCCCTGTCACCGGCGTTCAGGAACTCCTTGCCGTAGCCCGTCGAGCCACGGAAGTTCACCTGCAGGCAGATGTAGCCACGGTTCGCCAGCCACTGCGCCTCGGGGTTGTAGCCCCACGAGTCGCGGTACCAGGGACCACCGTGAACGTTCAGGACCATCGGCAGGTTCCGACGCGCCACTCGCGGAGGGTAAGTGATGTAGCCGTGGATGGTCAGCCCGTCACGGGACGTGAACGAGATGGGCTCGATGGGCACGAGGTCGTAGCCCTCGAGGTCCGGCTTGTGCACGAAGAGGAACGTGCCCTTCTTCGAGTTTCGGTCGTAGCTGTAGAACGGCACCGGGCCGTCGTCCTTGCTGAAGGCCACGATCCAGGTGTCGTAGTCGTTGTCGTAGCTCGTGATGCTGAAGTCTCCGCTGTCCAGCCTCCTGATGGCCGCGAAGTCGTCCGCGACCGCGTCGTCCAGGACCGTCCACTCGGTCCGGGCCTTCGTGAACTCCACGGCCTCTATGTCGTAGGTGTCCGGATTGACGACGACGTCGCTGACGTCGTAGGTCGGGTCCTCGGCCATGATCTCGAGCTCGCGCGTCTCGAGGTCCAGCCTGACGAGACGGCCGGTGTTAGCGTTCCGCGAGTCGATTAGGTACATCGAGCCGCCGTCCTTCGTGAAGGCGAGCGGGCTGCTGACCATGCTGTCCTCGTCACCCCACGTGATGAGCGTCTCCCACGTGGTGGCGTCGGGGTCGTCACGATAGAGGAGTTCGGTGTCGCCCGTCGGGCCCATGGCGAGCGCCGCGCGAACATCGAGGTTGAAGTCCGTGATCCAGCCGAGGATGTTCCCGGGGTTCCTGGCCACGAGCGTGAGCTCTCGCGTGTCCAGCTCGAGACTGTAGACGTCGTGCAGGCGCGGGTCCTGCTGGTTCATCGCAATGATCATCGTGTTCGGATGATGCTTGATGTAGTCGA
>DAOWCM010000256.1 GCA_030639555.1 Candidatus Eiseniibacteriota bacterium
AGAAGCCTCCCGATGCTCGCGGGCTTGAACGCGAGGCAGGCGCAGCTCGACGCCGAGCACGCGGGGTTCGCCGTCGAGGACGTCGTGGAAGTTCACACGAACCACGTTGAGCGGGGCAGGGTCATAGGTACCGACCCGGGCGGGGGCGCCGTGCGGCCGCTCGGGACCGGCGTGCGGATGCTGGTGAGCTTAGGTCCCAGGCCGGTCGAGCTCATGATGCCCTCCCTGGTCGGGAAGACCGCCGAGGAAGCCAGGCTCGTTGTGGAGGCGCTGGGGCTGGTCACGCGCTCGGTCAAGTACCAACGCGGTCGGGGCTGGAGATCCAGGGAGGTCGTGGTGACTCAGGACCCGGTTGCGGGGTCGCACGTCGTCGAGGGAGAGGGCGTTACGCTGAGAATCGGGAGCTGACCGGGCAAGGAGCAGGCCGACAAGGAGAGCGCGCACATGGCGGAGCGTAGGGTTCTCATCTCACCGTCGATACTGGCGGCCGACTTCACGCGGCTGGGTGACGAGATCCGGACGATCGAGGCCGCCGGGGCCGACATGATACACATCGACGTCATGGACGGTCACTTCGTACCCAACCTGACGATGGGGCCGTTCATCGTGGAGGCCGTGCGCAGGTGCACCGGCCTTCCCATAGACGCGCATCTCATGATCACCGATCCCGGCGAGCACGCCGGGGCGTTCATCGACGCGGGCGCGGACTTCATCGTCTTCCACAGCGAGACCTGCAAGGACCCGTCGGCGGTGATCAAGCTCATCCGGTCGCAGGGGGCGAAGCCGGGTCTGGCCGTCAATCCTCCTAATCCGGCTGAGAAACTCGAGCCGTTCCTCGAGGAGATCGACCTGGCCCTCGTCATGACCGTCAACCCGGGGTTCGCAGGCCAGAGCTTCATTGCGGACGTGATGCCCAAGCTGGCCACGCTGGCGCGCTGGAAGCGGGAGAGGGACCTCGGTTTCTTCATAGAAGTCGACGGCGGTATAGGGCCCTCGCAAGCGCCCGTGGTCGTGAAGAACGGCGGTGAGATCCTGGTGGCGGCCTCGGCGATCTTCGGGTCCCCGGACGCCGGGGCGGCGGTCGTGGCGCTTCGAGAGGCAGGGGAGTCCGCCCTAGCGTAGGGGGTACCGCCCGGGTCGTCACGTTTCCACTTGCACGATATCTTCCCCTTTGGTATATTCTCTAGGCTGTACCAGTTGCGGGCCCGAAGCTTGACGGCTAGCCGGGGCGGTGCATTGCTGTACCCCCGTGGCGAGCGTTGTGGTCTGCCTGGCCTTGCCCCGTAACCCTCTTGTTCGGGACACGCCCTTGGGCGCGTGCCGCGCGGGGCAGCAGAGGACTCCGTCGGAGGAAGCGACCAAGGGATGTTCGAACAGCTTTCGGAACGTTTCCAGAGCGCGTTCAGGTCGCTCACCGGAAGAGGAAGACTCAGCGAGGCCAACATCGAGGAGGCGCTTCGAGAGGTTCGGCGCGCCCTTCTGGAGGCGGACGTCAACTTCAAGGTCGCGCGCGGGTTCGTGGACGACGTCAAGGCGCGCGCGATCGGTGATGGCGTTCTGAAGAGCGTCACGCCGGGCCAGCAGGTGATCAAGATCGTCCACGAGGAGCTGGCTGCTCTGCTCGGAGGACGCGCGGACTCGTTCCAGATCCCGTCGGGTGCACCCGCGGTCGTGATGGTCGTGGGGCTCCAGGGCTCCGGCAAGACAACGTTCTGCGCGAAGCTGGCGAACTACCTCCGGCGGCGGGGCAGGAGTCCCATGCTTGCCGCGGCGGACACGTATCGCCCGGCGGCCCAGGACCAGCTCGCAACACTCGGCGGACAGCTTGGTCTGCCGGTGCACGTGGGCGAGGCGGGCGCGGACCCTGTCGGGATCGCGACGACGGCTCTTCGCGAGGCCAGAGAGACGGGGTCGGATGTCGTCATTCTGGACACCGCGGGGCGGCTGCACGTCGACGAGAGTATGATGTCCGAGCTCGAGCGGATCCGTGAGGCGACGAAGCCTGCCGAGATACTGCTCGTCCTCGACAGCATGACCGGACAGGACGCGGTCAACGTCGCATCGGAGTTCGCTAGTAGGCTCGATTTCTCAGGGGCCGTCCTGACAAAGCTCGACGGTGACACGCGTGGGGGCGCAGCGGTGTCGCTCCGCGCCGTTACCGGCAAGCCCATCAAGTTTGCCGGGGTGGGCGAGAAGCTGGACGCGCTCGAGGTGTTTCACCCGGATCGCATGGCGTCGCGGATCCTCGGAATGGGCGACGTCGTGACCCTGGTGGAGCGCGCTCAGGAGGCCACGGACCTCGAGGAAGCGGCGAAGCTCGAGGAGAAGATCCTGAAGGAGAGCCTGACGCTCGAGGACTTCTCCGAGCAGCTTCAAGCCCTCAGGAAGATGGGGCCTCTGGACCAGCTGGTCGGAATGATGCCCGGCATGGGCAAGATGGGCCGTGTCAACGTGGACGAGAGGGCGCTGACGCAGGTGGAGGCGATCATCAACTCGATGACCCAGGACGAGAAACGTAACCCGGGCATCATCGATGGGAGCAGACGGAAGCGCATCGCGAGGGGGAGCGGAACGACCGTTCAGGACATCAACCGGCTCCTCAAGCAGTTCGACGCGATGAAGAAGATGGCAAGGCAGTTCGGGAAGCTGGGGAAGCGCGGGAAGCTTCCCAACCTGACACCGTTCGGCATGTGACGGAACCGCACGTTCCTTATGACTCACGCGGACACCGGACAACCCGAGCACACGAGGAGGAAACTCAGTGGCAGTACGAATCAGACTGCAGCGCAAGGGCGCGAAGCACAGGGCCTTCTACAGGATCGTGGCAGCCGACTCACGGTCGCCCAGGGACGGGCGGTTCCTCGAGCAGCTGGGCTACTACGATCCCCTCAAGGAGCCCGCTGACATCAATGTCAACACCGAAAGGGTTCTCGACTGGTTCAGCAAGGGTGCGAAGCCGACCGAGACGGTGAAGTCACTCTTCTCTCGGGTTGGGATCATGGAGACGTGGCACGAGGTTCGCCAGGGCAAATCCTACGATGAGCTCCACCACATCGAGGAGGATGCCCGTAAGCGGGCCGAGGCCGCGGCCGCCATGCAGAAGCGGAAGAAGGAAGACGTGAAGTTGGCGAAGAAGGCTGCGAAGACGGCCGAAGAGGACGAGGCAGAGCCCGCGGCCGACGAAGCAGGATCCGAGGCGACTGGCGCCGAGGAGGCGGCGGCAGAACCCACGGCGGAACCGCAGGAGGCGGCGGAGGAAACACCGGACGCAGGCGCAGCGGCGGGAGCGGGCGGTGAGGAGACTGCGGAGATGCCGGCGGAGGCACCGGCGACTGAAGATGCAGCAGTCAAGCCGGCGGAGGCACCGGCGACTGAAGATGCAGCAGCCGAGCCGGCGGAGGCACCGGCGGCTGAAGATGCGGCAGTCGAGCCGGAGAAGACCGAGGAGTAGCGGAAGTTCATACTGAGTCTCCCGGAAAGGTTCAAGGCTATGTTTGAGGACGAGACCAAGACCACAGAACATACAGACCTCTCACTTCAGGAACTGGTCGAGTTCATTGCACGAGGTCTCGTGACCAGGCCTGACGACGTCAACGTCACCCAGGGAACCAAGGGTGACATGATCGTCTACGAGGTCAGGGTCGCTGACGAGGACAAGGGCCGCGTCATTGGCAAGAACGGGCGGACCGCGAAGGCGCTCCGTGCGATCATCGGCGCGGCGGCGACGAAGGCCGAGAAGAAGGCCACGGTCGAGATCATTGCCTAGTCGCTCTCCGGATTCCCGAATGCCTGAGCGACCGCTTCCGAGGGCCGTCCGATGAAACAGCTGGA
>DAOWCM010000224.1 GCA_030639555.1 Candidatus Eiseniibacteriota bacterium
ATGTAGATGATGGTGTGCTCGGTGTCAGCGACAAGCACGGGGTCAACGAAGCTGTCGAGGATCTGTGCCGGCAGAGCGGTATCGGTCACTGCTCTCTCCTTGTCTGTCCCGGCGCCCATCAGACGGTCGCGGCGCCGCTCCCTGTACACATTGGACCCGTAGAGCGCGCAGAAGTTGGCGGCTCACTCGGTGTCCGCAGGCTCAGGCGCGTTCTTGACGTACTCGTCCAGCCACTGCTGCGTTTCCCACAGGAGATGCAGTAGTGACTCGCGCGCACGGTAGCTGTGGCTCTCGTGCGGCAGCATGACCAGGCGCACGGTCGCGCCGTGCCCCTTGAGCGCGCTGTAGAACCGCTCGCTCTGCATGGGAAACGTCCCCGGGTTGCTGTCCTCCTCGCCGTGCACGAGCAGGATGGGTTCCTTGATCTTGTCCGCATGCATGAAGGGCGACATCTCGAAGTAGACCTCGGGCGCCTCCCACAGCGTGCGCCCCTCGGACTGGAACCCGAACGGCGTCAGCGTCCTGTTGTAGGCCCCGGTTCTCGCCAGCCCCGCGGCGAACAGATCGGAGTGCGCCAGCAGGTTCGCCGTCATGAATGCGCCGTAGGAGTGTCCGCCTATCGCGATGCGGTGCCTGTCCGCAACGCCTCGCCTGACGACCTCATCGATCGCCGCGGCGGCGCTTGCGACCAGCTGCTCGACGTAGGTGTCGTTGGGCTCGGCGTCACCCTCGCCGATGATGGGCATGGTCGGCCCATCCAGCGCGGCATAGCCCTGCGTGAGCCACAGCACGGGCGACCACCAGCCGACCCAGTCGAATCTGTACGGCGAGTCGTCGACCTGCCCGGCGGCGTCCGCGCTCTTGAACTCCCTCGGGTACGCCCACATCAACATGGGGAGGGGGCCGTCGATCGCGGGGTCGTAGCCGGCGGGGGTGTATAGCGTCGCCGTCAGGTCCAGCCCGTCCTCACGGTTGTAGCGGATGAGTTCCTTCTGAATACCGGCGAGCTGCGGAGTGGGATGTGGGAAGAAGGTCAGCTGTCGGAGCGTCCCGTCCGCGAGGTCGCGCATGAAGTAGTTGGGGACATCGTCGACCGACTCGCGTCTCGTTATGACGTGACGTGCCTCCTTGTTCATCACGAGCACCGGGCGCTCGTAGTACGGCGCCTCAGAGCGGAACAACCTGGCCGTCTCACCGTGGTACGTGTCGAACGTATCGAGGAACGGCCTGTCGCCCTCCGGAGACGCCCCGTCGCCGATGAGGAAGATGGTGTTGGCGTCATCGGCGGTCAGAAGGACGCTGCGCCCGTACTCGTTCCGCACCATCACCGGCTCGCCTGGGTCGTTGTATCGGTCCTGCCAGGAGTAGTCCATCAGGAGCTCCGGCTGTACCTCGGGCGCACCGGGCTGAGTCTTCCACGCCCGTATCCTGCGATCGTCCCACCACCACTCACCGGCGACGGCCAGTCCGTCGTGGCCCCAGTAGACGCCGTTGTAGCGCAGTTCGAATGTCATCCACGCCGTCGGCTCTCCATCGAACGGGGCGGGCAGCAGGAAGAGCCTGTCCCTCTCCGTGGCCGCAGCACCCGCGTCGCCTCCGTCCAGCGCCTCCGCCCAGCAGAGCGTGGCCGGGGCATCGGCCCTCCACATCACGCTGCGTGGACCGGTCTGCACACTCCCGCGCGCTATCGGTATCTCCTCCCGGAGCGGATGGTCGGCCACCGTGTGCACGACCTCTCCCCCAAGATCCCAGACCTCAATCAGAAGCGGGAAACGGTAGGCGGGCACCGTGTACGAGTAGGGTCGGTGCAGCGACTGGACGAGGATGTAGCGTCCGTCCGGCGACGGATCGAAGTCCCACGTGATGGCGGGGTCGCCAACTGCCGTCACCGTGCCGTCCAGTTCGACCAGCGCGAGCTGGGACGTGAGGTACAGCTCGAAGAGCGCCTCGTCGTGCGGGTTCTTGAGCAGGTCCTGATACGTACGGGCGGGCGTCTTCGTGCCGATGTTCTCCTGAACAATGGGACCCTCGGGAACACGCGGAGCCTCGAGCGCCGACCCGCCGCCCCGCTCGGCGTTGACCAGACAGCAGACCAGGGTCTCGCCGTCGTCGAGCCACGCGGGCGCCTCCCCCGCCGTCAGGCTTACGATGGGACCGGTGAGCGGTCGCGCTTCACCCGTCTCCGCCTCGGCCACCCACAACTCCACACCCTGCGCGGTCGTGTTCGTGAACGCCACGCGGGCGCCGCCCGGCGACCACCGCACGTTCGTGATGCGGGGAATCTCCGGCAGGCCGGTGACCGGTCGCGACTCGAGATTAGCGATCCGGATGAACTCGAGCCTGTTGTTCGGCCACACGCGGCTCGGCGAGAAGCTGTCGGGCTTGATTCTGAGCCCCGCGAGCTTGAGCTCGGGCTCTGCCAGCTCCGATATAGACGGGTAGCCCGGCCGCGATATCAGGATGCCCCACTCTCTGGTCGGGCCTATGCTGAGCTGGGGCGTCTTCGGTGTGTCGATGATGTCGACCAGCGCCTGGTCCGGCACGCGGTACGATGTGGCCTCGGACGCGTGTGCACTGGTCGCGCCCGCCGGCAGACTGGTCACAACCGACAGTAGAATGACGGTCGGAAGAACGTACGCGCCGAAGCGTCTGCGACGGCCAGTGGATTCACTCATGCGCTTCACTCTCCGGTTGTCACGCCTGATGCCTCTTAAGATCTCACACAACTCCGAACCGCTCGTAGAACGCCCGCACCCTCGGGTCGCGAAGCAGTGGCTCGAACAGCTGATGTCCCAGGTGCGGGTAGTTGTTGCCCTCGATCACGCAGAACCCGTCGGCGGTCACGACGACGTCCCAGCCAACGTACGGGATGTAGGACATCCCTCGCGCGATCTCGACCAGCCCCGAGGTGACAATGTCCCAGTTCGGCACACGGACACCCTTGATGCGGGCGTGCGTGTCCGGGTGCTCGTCGAGCCAGACGTTCTCCCGCCCGCGCAGTGCGAGCGAGGCGGATTTCAGCACGCCGGTCGCCACGTCCACCTGAACGGGTATGCCTCCCTGCGAAACGTTGTCGGTCGGAATCGACGTCGTCCTGCCGAACCTGTGTCCGGCGAACGGGAGGAACGGTTCGTCCTTCTCGTAGTCCCACATTGAGAGGATGCGTATCGAGTTTGTGGAGTGCGGGAATATCGTGGTCGCGTAGTCGTGCTGCACGATGAACTCGCAGATGAGCGCGCCGGACAAGCCCTCGATGAACGCGCGGAACTCAGTTCTGTCAACCGCCTTGCCGTTGATGGTGAGCCGCCCGTCCGCCGAAGAGATGACGCGCACGCCTGCTCCCCCACCCCCGCCAACTGGCTTGACGATGAAGCGCTCACCGGTCATGCACGCCGCGACGACGCCGGCGGCGTCGCGCATGTCGTAGCGGTCACCCATGGGAAGGAACCCATGGTCGCAGGCGAAGCAGTAGTACTCAGGCACCGGCCCCCCGCGACTCGCGACCAGTCCCGAGAACACCAGCTTGTTGAGCAGGGCCGCCGCGAAGGGACCGTTGATCCGAGGCGTCCGGAGATAGCGGGCAGTGTCACTGACGTACTCGTGGACGTTCTCAGGGGTCAAACCGTACCGTGCCGTCGACTCGCTGGTGAAGCCGCGCCGCCAGCCCCACAGCTTTTTCCCGAGCGGCACGGTAGCGCGACCATGCAGCTCGGCCGAGATGAGCCGCTGCACGTTCCGCGCCGTCTTGCCGAACGACATCGCCCGCCCTGCCATGTCCCTTCGCATCGTCACCTCCGCTACTTCTTCTCGATCACCGCCGCGTAGACCGGACCGCTCGTCCCGAACAACTTCGCGACTCGCCAACCCGTGCCCCTGAGGAGTTTCTTCATCTCGTCAGGAGAAACGAGCAGGTAGTCGAACCACGGTGTAATGTAGGTCTGATAGCGCACTCGGATCCTGAGCTGCCCCGCCATCCGACCGCGCCTGCGGTTGCGCCTGTGGTAGCTCATGTGACACTTGTTGGCCGTGGCGTAGGGGTTCGCGCTCTCCACGATGATGCGGGCGCCGTCGTTCGTGATGGCCCGGTATCTCGCCAGCAGCCACTTCGCGCGCC
>DAOWCM010000096.1 GCA_030639555.1 Candidatus Eiseniibacteriota bacterium
CGGACCGCATCCGCGAGGCGCTCAAGAAACTCGACTTCCTGGTGGTTGCTGACACGGTGCCGACCGAGACGACCGCGCTTGCGGACTGCATCCTGCCCCTGTCGGCCCCGGGGGAGTCGCAGGGGAGCTTCACGAGCAGCGAGCGCAGGGTTCAGACCGTGGCTGGGCCGCTCACCTCCCCGGCCGGACTGACGGACCTCGAGACCGTCTCGGCGCTGGCGGCAGCGTTAGGCGTCGAGTTCGGGGCGACCGACGCTGCCGCCGTCCGCGGCGAGATGGTCGGGTCGCTGGACCTGCCGGACTACCCCGCGGTCGATCTGCCCCCGGGCGGCCTCCGCTGGGGTGGGGAGGTCCTTTATGAGGGAGGTCTCAGGACGCCTGACGGCGCGGCCGACCTCTCGATACCGTCCGTGGACGTTCCAGACGTGATTATCGATCCTCGCTGGACCGATTCGATCGAGGTCCGCTTTTCCAGACTGGTCGAAGAGGTCGGACTTCCGGCTCATGTGGTGAGGCGTCACAGAGTTAGCGCTTGACTTGAGCGTTGGCCGAACCTAGTATGACGCGTAGTGTTACGCTCTGCAGGGGCCTCAGGGGTCCCTGCAGTCCAACGTATTTATGTGCGTGGAGGGACCATGGCCGTACCAAAGAGAAGGAGCTCCAAGACCAGGGGCCGCAAACGCAGAACCCATGAGAAGGCAGCGCGCCCGTCGCTCTCCGTCTGCCCCAGCTGCGGGGAAGCGAAGCTTCCTCACAGGATGTGCCCCCACTGCGGGACCTACAACGGCAGGGAAATCGTGGCGGAAGAGAAGAAGGACAACGAGTAGCGGGTGCCTGATCTGTGGGAGGCCGTGTGACCGGTCGAGCGCGTGAATCCAGGGGGCCGATCAGGATCGCGATTGACGCCATGGGCGGCGAGAACGCGCCCGGTGTTGAGGTGGAGGGTGGACTCGCGGCGGTTCGTGAGTCCGGCGGGGCGGTCGAGGTCGTGCTGGTCGGCAGGGAGAATCTCCTAGAGGCGGAGCTTGCGAAGCACGACCTCGAGGGGCTTCCGATTTCCGTGGTCAACGCGGACGAGATCATTGAGATGACCGATTCCCCCGCGTCCGCCGTCAGGCGGAAGCGGGGGGCTTCTATTGTGGTCGCGACTGAGCTCCACAAGAGACGTGAGGTCGACGGGCTCGTCGGCGCGGGCAATACGGGCGCCGTGGTCGCCGCGACGCTGCTGGGACTCGGGATGCTGCCCAGCGTGCGCCGTCCCGCGATCGCGAGCTTGTTCCCGACTCTCAAGGAGCCGGCGATCGTGGTGGACGTGGGCGCGAGCATCGACTCGCGGCCGAGCGACCTCCTCGAGTTCGCGGCCATGGGCGACGTTCTTGCGCGCTGTCTCTTCGACCGGGAGCGGCCCAAGGTGGCGCTGCTGAATATCGGGGAGGAGCCCACCAAGGGCAGCCAGCTCACCCAGGAGGCCTACGGCCTCATCTCCGGGAGCGGGCTCAACTTCATCGGCAACGTGGAGGGCAAGAGCCTCCTTCAGGGCGTGGCGGACGTGGTCGTCTGCGACGGCTTCGTAGGGAACATCGTGCTCAAGCTGGCCGAGGGCGTGAGAGACATGCTCCGGAGCGTGCTGGGTGGATCGGACGCGCCACAGGGCATGAGCTCGTTCATGAGCCAGTTCGACTACTCGGAGTATGGGGGAGCGCCGCTTCTCGGGGTCAACGGCGTCGTGATCATCGCGCACGGGTCGTCGTCGCCGAAGGCGATCAAGAACGCGGTCAAGGTGGCCGCGCGTTTCGTGGATACGGACCTTGACGCGAGAATCGTGGACAGACTGAGAGAGGTCGAGGGAACCGATGGCGAATAGCATGAAGAGGGCGTACATCGCGGGTGTGGGGATGTGTGTGCCCGATCGTGTCGTCACGAACGACTACTTCACGGAGATCGTCGACACGTCCGACGAGTGGATCACCCAGATGACGGGGATCAAGGAGAGGCGCTACACCGACGAGAACACCGCCACGTCCGATCTTGCCATTCCTGCCTCGAGGCAGGCCCTGGAGCGGGCCGGAGTTGAGGGCTCGGACATCGACGCGATCATCGTCGCGACGGCGACCCCTGACACGCCCTTTCCGTCGACCGCCTGCCGGATTCAGGAGGCGATAGGCGCGAAGGACGCCTTCGCCTACGACATCGCGGCCGCCTGCGCGGGGTTCATCTTCGGTGTGGTCCAGGCTCAGAGCTATATCGCCAGCGGCATCGCCGAGACCGTGCTCGTCGTCGGCGCGGAGTGCCTGACGAAGATCACCGACTTCACCGAGCGCACGACGTGCGTGCTGTTCGGAGACGGCGCCGGGGCCGTCGTGATCAAGGGCTGCGACCCGCCCCGGGGGCTCGTGGACCACTTCCTCAAGTGCGACGGCTCGCTGAAGGACTACATCATCCAGCCCGCGGGTGGGAGCAGACTGCCTCCATCGCACGAGACGGTCGATGAAAGGCTCCACACCATCAAGATGAAAGGCAGGAAGGTCTACATCCACGCGTCGAAGGCAATGGCCGACGCGGTCGTGCTCCTCCTGGAGCGGCAGGGCCTTACCGGCGACGATCTCGACCTTCTGTTCCCGCACCAGGCGAACATTCGCATCATCCAGAGCGTGGCCAAGCAGGCGGGCTTGCCCATGGAGAGGGTCTTCGTCAACATCCACAAGTACGGGAACACCTCCGCGGCGTCCGTTCCCCTCGCGCTGGCCGAGGCTTTCGACGAGGGTCTTCTCAAGGAAGGTATGCTCATCGGTATGGTCGCTTTCGGCTCAGGGTTCTCGTGGGGCTCGGCGCTCTTCCGGTGGTAGCCAGGCTGAGCCCAGCGCTGCCGCCGGTGCGGCAGTGCCTCCACGAGTCTCGCGGCATTGAGGGACGCGCATGGACAGAATAGCTTTCATCTTTCCGGGACAGGGCTCGCAGTCGGTAGGGATGGCGAAGGACCTGTACGAGAACTCGCAGACGGTTCGCGAGATCTACGAGCGGGCCTCCGAGGTCATCGCCGTCGACCTCGCGTCGGTTTCGTTCGAGGGTCCAGAGGGTGAGCTCAGGAAGACCATCAACACGCAGCCGGCCCTCCTGACCGCCAGCGCGGCAGCGCTGGCTCTGCTGGAAGAGCGCGACATCGTACCCTACGCGGTCGCCGGGCACAGCCTGGGTGAGTACAGCGCTCTCCTGGCTGCGCGCAGCATCTCTCTTGAGGATGCCGTGCGCGCCGTTCGCGAGCGCGGGCGGCTGATGTATGAGGCCGGGCTCGAGACGCCCGGGACAATGGCCGCCATCGTCGGTCTGACCGAGGAGACGATCGAGCAGATCCTGAAGGACGTCGGTGGCAGTGGAGTCGTGCAGATCGCCAATATCAACACACCGACACAGATCGTCATCTCCGGCGAGGTGGACGCGGTCCGTGCCGCCATGGACGTCGCCGCGACGAGCAACGCGCGTAGGGTCGTCGAGCTCAACGTCAGCGGTGCGTTCCATTCCGAGCTCCTGAAGTCGGCAAGCGAGGGGATGGAGAGCGTGCTCCGCGGCGTTCCCATCGAGGCCCCGCGGTGCATCTTCGTGGCGAACGTCACCGGAGGGGCGCTCGACGACCCCGAGGGCATCAGACGCCGGCTCGTCGAGCAGATGGTGAGCCCGGTACGCTGGGTCGAGTGCATGAAAGCTCTGGTGAACAGGAAGTCCTCTCTCTTCCTCGAGGTCGGTCCCGGGAACGTTCTGCGCGGGCTCCTTCGAAAGATCGATCCAGAGATCAGGACAATGAGCGCGGGCAAGATGAGCGACATCGAGAAGCTGGCGGCCGCGATAGCGACCGATTGAGCGGGGACTCTGTGTCATCGGTTCGGAGGCGTTGACGATGAAGCTCGAGAACAAACACGCCGTGGTCACGGGGGCGGGGCGCGGAATCGGCAAGGCCATAGCCGCCAGGCTCGCGTCACTGGGGGCCGGCGTGGCCATCGTGGACATCGACGGCGAGACCGCCTCGTCGACCGCCGCGGAGATCGCGAGCACGGGTGCAACGGCCATCGCGTACGAGCTGGACATCACGGATGCCGAGACAGTGGCCGCGGTGTTCAAGGGTATCGCTGAGGACCTGGGAGGTCTTGACATACTGGTCAACAACGCCGGGGTGACGCGAGACAACCTGCTGCTCCGGATGTCCCCGGACGACTGGGACCTGGTGATGCGTGTGAATCTCAAGGGCGCCTTCAACTGTATTCGCGCGGCCGTGCGGCCGATGATGTCGCAGAGAAGCGGCCGCATCATCAACATCGCATCGGTCGTAGGGTTAGTGGGCAACGCGGGCCAGGCCAACTACGCGGCCTCGAAGGCCGGGCTGATTGCCCTGACGAAAACGGTTGCCAAGGAATTCGGTGGGCGCGGCATCACGGCCAACGCCGTGGCCCCAGGGTTCATAAAGACCCCGATGACCGAGTCACTCCCCGAGAAGGCCCGCGCGGACTTCGCGTCGAAGATCTCGCTCAGACGCTTCGGGAGCCCCTTGGACGTCGCGAATCTGGTTGCTTTTCTCGCGTCCGATGAAGCAGACTATATAACCGGTCAGACGGTCAGCGTCGACGGCGGGATGTTATAGCGAGAAGGTCAGAGCCTGAGGAAGTGGGCCCGCCCGGGCCCCACACGCGGGGGTGAAAGAGACATGGCAGACGTTGTAGAGAAGGTAAGACAGGTCATTTCCGAGAAGCTCCAGATAGACGCCGCGCAGGTGACGATGGAGGCGGCGATCGTCGAGGATCTCGGCGCCGACTCGCTCGAGCAGGCGGACATCCTGTTCTCGCTCGAGGACGAGTTTGGTATTACGGCAGACGACACGGACGAGGCAGAGGGTCTCAAGACCGTCGCCGACATCGTCAGCTATCTCGAGAAGAAGGTGGCGGCGGAGTAGGGAGACCAGCCCCGATATAGGCAGTGACCGCGGCTCCGCCGTGGGGGCGGGGCCGCGGTTCAAAGAGACTGCGCGCGCAGGTGAAGCGCGACCGTTGGCGGGGCAGGCAGGAACGGCCGCGGCGTGGGTACATCGGCGCCGCGGTGGCTGGGACAGAGAAGGGACAGCATGTCGAAAAGAGTGGTGATAACGGGCATGGGAGCAGTGACTCCGCTGGGTCTGAGCGTTCAGGAGAGCTGGGAATCGCTCCTCGCCGGGAAGAGCGGTGCGGGAGAGATAACTCAGTTCGACCCGTCGGGCTTCGCCGTGCGGATAGCGTGTGAGCTCCCCGGGTTCAAGGTCGAGGACTACATCGACAAGCGCGATGCCCGCAAGATGGACCCGTGCACTCACTACGGCATGGCTGCCTCGCAGATGGCCTGGAAGGACGCAGGATTCGAGGATGGTGAGTACGACGCGGACCGCGCGGGCGTGCTCATCGGTTCAGGAGTGGGCGGCATCCAGACGTTCGAGGCGCAGCACACCGTTCTAATGGAGAAGGGGCCGCGCAGGATCAGCCCGTTCTTCATCCCGATGATGATCGCTGATATGCCATCGGGTGCGGTGTCGATCGAGTTGGGGCTCAAGGGGCCCAACTTCGCCACGGTCTCGGCATGCGCGTCCGGAGCGCACGCGATCGGTGTCGCGTTTCATACGGTGCGTCAGGGAGACGCGGATGTCATGGTGGCGGGCGGAGCCGAAGCGGCGATCTGTCCGATTGCCGTGGGCGGGTTCGCCAACATGAAGGCCATCTCGTCGAGGAACGACGAACCCGAGCGCGCGTCGCGACCGTTCGACGCCGGGCGGGACGGTTTCGTTCTCGGCGAGGGCGCGGGCATCGTCGTGCTGGAGGAACTGGAGCACGCGAAGGCCCGCGGTGCGCACATCGTGGCGGAGATCGTCGGCTTCGGGGCCACCTCCGACGCGTTCCACATCACCGCGCCGGCTCCCGGAGGCGAGGGCGCCGCGAGGGCGATGAAGGAAGCGCTGCGCGATGCGGGGCTTGCGCCCGGCGACATCAGCTACATCAACGCGCACGGAACATCCACGCCCCTGAACGACAGTTACGAGACCGCCGCCGTGAAGAGCGTCTTCGGTGACCACGCATACGAACTGGCCATATCGTCGACGAAGTCGATGACCGGCCATCTGCTGGGCGCCGCGGGAGGCATCGAGCTGATATCCACGGCTCTCACACTCGAGTCCTCGGTCATACCTCCGACGATCAACTACGACACGCCCGATCCGGAGTGTGACCTAGATTACGTCCCCAACCAGGCCAGGGAAACGGAAGTGATGGCCGCGCTGTCGAACTCGTTCGGGTTCGGCGGGCACAACGCGGTGCTAGCCGCACGGAGGTTTGAGGGCTAGCCGCAACTCGTATCTATGGCCATGGTCAAGAGACTACTCAACCGCATCTCAACCTTCAGGGGCCGCGCGGCCGGGCTCACGAAGGAACGCCGTCTGGCGCTCTCCGAGCTCTGCAGCGTCCTGGACGTCAGCTTCCGCGACCTGAATCTCCTCAATCAGGCGCTGATGCATCGTTCGTACGTGCACGACGTTGATATGGAGCGCGGCGAGTCCAACGAACGTATGGAGTTCCTGGGCGACGCCGTCCTCGGGCTTCTGGTGAACGAACATCTCTACGCGAGGTTCACCAAGCGTCAGGAGGGCAGGCTCACCAAGATCAAGTCGCTGGTCGTCAGCGAGACCGTCCTGGCCAGAAGGGCCGAGGAGCTCTCGCTGGGGACTTACATCTGTCTCTCCGACAACGAGCGCTCGTCCGGAGGAGCGGGAAGACCGTCCATCCTCTCGGACGCATTCGAGGCGGTCCTCGGTGCTCTCTATCTGGACAGAGGTCTTCCGGCAGCGCGGAAGTTCGTCGAGGACCATCTTCTCGATGGCATGGACAAGATCCTCGCGATAGACGACTACAAGAACTACAAGAGCATCATGCAGGAGCACGCCCAGCGGAAGCTCGGTTCCAGACCGCGCTACCGCGTCGTCTCCGCCAAGGGCCCGGAACACGAGCGGACGTTCTACGTCGAGGTGAGACTGGGTGGCCGGGCACTCGGCCGCGGAGAGGGGCGGAACAAAAAGGAGGCCGAGCAGATGGCGGCGCGTCATGCGCTCGCCAAGCTCGGAGTCATCAAGGGCAAGGGCAACGCCCGGACGGGCGGGACCGGATCCTCGAGAGGCCGTCGGCGGCCACGCCGGCGCCGGAAGGAGCAGTCGTCGTGAGCTACTTCCTTACCGAAGAACAGGAGATGTTGAAGGAACTCTGCGCCCAGATCGCGCGGGAGAAGATCCTGCCCGTGAGGGCGGAGTACGACGAGACCGGGGAGTTCCCCTGGGACATCGTCAAGGTAATGGCAGCGTCCGACATCTACGGCGTCTACATCCCCGAGGAGTACGGCGGCTTCGGCGGCGGCGTGATGGAGATGTGCATCGCCGCTGAGGAGCTCTCGAGGGTTTGCGGCGGCATCGCGCTGGCGTTCGCCGCCTCGGCGCTCGGCGCCTACCCTATCCTGCTGTTCGGCTCCAACGAACAGAAGAGGGAGTACCTCCCCGCGATAGCGGCGGGGGAGAGGCTCGCGGCGTTCGGCCTGACAGAGGCGAACGCGGGAAGCGATGCGGGGGCGGTGGAAACACGCGCGCAGCTCGACGGTGACGAGTACGTGCTGAACGGGACGAAGCAGTGGATCACCAACGGCGGCGAGGCCGAGATCTAC
>DAOWCM010000382.1 GCA_030639555.1 Candidatus Eiseniibacteriota bacterium
GCGTACCAGTACGAGTGCGCCGGCAACAGGATGCTCGACGACTGCTGGGGTTGGGCAGGCAACATGCGGGACTTCGGGTTCGGCGAGATCCAGGAGCTCTACGACGAGCTGATGGAACTGCGGACCCGCGAGGGCCACAACCGCTCGGACACGAGCACGAACGGGGAGAACGATGCGCTGGAGTAAGGCACTGATTCCGACACACAAGGAAGACCCTTCCGCCGCCGAGACCACGAGCCACAAGCTGATGCTCAGGAGCGGCTGCATCCGGAAGCTGACATCCGGCGTGTACAACTACCTGCCGCTGGGAAGGCGTGCACTCCTGAAGGTCGAGCAGATCGTCAGGGAGGAGATGGACGCCGTCGGATGTCAGGAGATCCTCATGCCGGTGCTGTGTCCTTCGGAGCTGTGGCGGGAGACGGGGCGGTGGGACGTGTACGGCAAGGAGCTCTGGAGGGTACGCGACCGAAACAGCCGTGAATTCGCGCTGGGCCCGACCCACGAGGAGGTAGTGACGGACATCGTGAGAAACGAGGTCCGCTCCTACAGAGAGCTGCCTTTCACGGTCTATCAGATCCAGACCAAGTTCCGCGATGAGCTTCGGCCGCGGTTCGGAGTGGTGCGCTCGCGCGAGTTTCTGATGAAGGACGCCTACAGCTTCCACCGCGACGATGAGTCGCTCGACGAGACGTACAGGGACATCTGCGACGCCTACACGCGCATCTTCGAACGCTGCTCCCTGACGTTCCGTCCGGTCGAGGCGGCCACGGGCGCCATAGGCGGCAGCCACTCCCACGAGTTCATGGTCCTGTCCGACACCGGGGAGTCTGAGATCATCGTGTGCGAGTGCGGGTACGCCGCGACGGATGAGAGGGCCGAGGGCGCCGTAGACCCGCCCCCCTGCGACGAAGCACCGGGCGAGATGGAGCGCGTGGAGACCCCCGAAATGAGGACGATCGAGCAGGTCTCCGAGTTCCTGGGTATCGACCCCGGGAAGCTGGTCAAGACCATCATCTATGAAGCGGACGGACGTCCCGTGGCCGCGCTCGTAAGGGGAGACCGCGAGATCAGCGAGGCCAAGCTCTCGATGGCCCTGGGCGCCGACCTCATCGTCCCGGCGCCTCCGGACGTGATCGAGAAGCTCACCGGCGCGCCCGTGGGCTTCACGGGGCCCGTCGGCCTTGAGGGGATAGACGTGATCGCAGACCACACGGTCGAGCCGCTCGTCAATGTGGTGGTCGGCGGCAACGCGCAGGACGTCCACCTGAAGAATGTGAAACCGGGGCGCGACTTCAAGGTAACGGCCTTCCACGACATCGTGCTCGTCCGAAAGGGCGACCGCTGCGCCAGGTGCGGTGCTGAGCTGGACTCGTTCAGGGGCATCGAGGTCAGCCAGGCCTTCAAGCTCGGCACGAAGTACTCGTCGAGTATGAACGCGACCTACCTGGACGAGGACGGCGTGGCCAAGCCGTTCATCATGGGATGCTACGGCCTGGGAGTGTCGCGCACGGTCGCGGCGATCATCGAGCAGCACAACGACAAGGACGGCATAACGTGGCCGCTGTCGGTCGCGCCGTTCGCCGTGGAGATACTCGTCGTGAGTATGAAGAGCGAGGAGTGCACGACACTCGCCGACAGGCTCTACACCGATCTCAAGGCAGCTGGTGTCGACGTGCTCTACGACGACAGGGATGACTCGGCGGGCGTCAAGTTCAAGGACGCCGATCTCGTCGGAATGCCACTTCGGGTCACCATCGGAGCGAGGGGTCTCAAGTCAGGAGTGGTCGAGGCTCGCGTCAGAAAGACCGGCGAGGTCACCGAGCTGCCGGTGGACGATGCGGTTCAGGGAATCCTGCGCATACTGGAGACGCTCCCGTAGCCGCCTTTGCGCTGCATCCCGCGGTACTTACGCGAAACGCGCCCCCATCCCGAACGGGAGGGGGCGCGGGAAGCTTAGAGACAGCGTCGGTTCTACGAGGTCTGCTGGCGGGCTTTCATCAGCCGCGACTTCTTGCGGTCGGCCGTCGCCTTCTTAATGACGCCCACCTTGACGGCCTTGTCGATCACGGAGACCGCGGCCCTCAGAGCCTGCTCCCGCTCCTCGGCGGGCGCACTCTGCACCTTCTTGACTGCCGTGGCCATCCTGGACCTGACCGCCCGGTTCCTCGCGTTCAGCTTCTCGTTCTGCCTGAGTCTCTTCTTAGCGGATTTCTTCTGCGGCAACATAACCTCCATGTCCTCAATTGGCGCCCCGGCTTAGCTCCCGACGACGGGACCGATCACTCGCTGAAACAGATAATATACCATCGGCCCGCCGGTGAGTCAAGGCTCCGGCAGGGGCGCTCGGCAGGGAACGCGACCGACGCCCTGGCTGCGAACCGCCTTAGTTGACACGGACGCCGCGCCGGCGCTAGTCTATCTCCAGAGGCTGCGGAGA
>DAOWCM010000135.1 GCA_030639555.1 Candidatus Eiseniibacteriota bacterium
GCCTCCACGGTGAAGCGCTCGAAGGTATGACCCAACTCGGTGGACAGCCCCTTGCCGAGCTTGAACTCGACGTGGGGGCTCACCGAGAATTCGCGCCCGGTGCGGACGTTGTCGTAGTCGACCGCCTCGCCGTACGATGCGTCGATGACCGTGAAGAGCGAGCCGCTCGGCCAGAACCCCGCGTCGAAGTTCATCTGCCAGGTCTCGAATTCCTCCCCCGCGTAGACGGTCGTTCCCGCCCATCCGGTGACATTCGCGAACGACTGCCTGGGTCCCTGGTGGTTTATCCAGAAGTTAGTGCCCCTGGTGTTCTTCGTCCCGTCACGGAATTCCTGATAATTGTAACAGCCTCCGAAGTTGAGCATCGTCCACCAGCTGCCGGACTCGCGCTGCCACGTGTGGCCCGCTCCCGCCTCGACGTGTCTGTAGCCCACGCGCGGCATGAAGGCGAGGTCGGTGCGGAAACCGTCACCGACGTCAGAGTAGTTGGCGTAGACGTCGAGCCCGCTCGTGAAGTGGCCGGTCTCGATCTCGTACGCACGGTCGGAGAACTCGCCCTCGGGCTGGCCCGCGATATTGTCGAGTACGGCGTCCGGGTACTGCGTGTACGACGCCTCCGCCCGAACCTCGATCTTGTCGCTCTCGGTGAACCAGAACTCCGCTTCCGCGCCAGCTACGCGGTTGTGGTACCCCTCCCCCTCGCGCCCGTTGAAATACGCGCTGACGGACGACATGTCACCGACGTCTCGCGCATACCTGAGCGCCGTGGCGGTCGACTCCATGTCCAGCGGCGCGTAGGACGATCGCTGGCTGTCGGATATGATGAGGTTCGTCAGCTCGTCCCGGGCGACGAGCGCTCCGAAGGTGTTGCCGCCCGCCTTGCCCGTCACCTTGGCGGCCCATATCGGCGACGCAACTGAACGCGAGTAGAAGTTGTCGAACGTGCCCGAACTCTCGAGGAAGAACGGGCGCTTCTCCTCGTACCACAGCGCGTACTGCCGGTTGACGTCCAGCTGGAACGCGTCGGCCTCGACCTGCGAGAAATCGGGGTTGGCCGCCGCTGAGAGCGTGATGTTCGGTGTGATGCCCCAGCGAGCGGTCACGCCGGCCTCGTAGTCATCGTCGGGGTCGCTGAAGTCGCCGGACGGGAAGTCCTCCCTGAACTGAGAGGCGACGGCCGATACCGTGGGGTCTATCTCGATGTTCCTGCCGGGCGTCGCGCCCTCGAATCCGATGATCTTGTCCATCTGGCAGCGGTAGCAGTTGTCATCGCGGTTACGCGGGTAGAGGCTGATGTGGTGGCGCACGGCGCGCGGGTAGCTCCTCACCGCGTCGACGCCCCAGATCTGGTCGCCTGCCGCGCGCTGGAATCGGAGCGTGCTGAACGGGATGGCCATCTCGACGCTGTATCCCCAGTCGAAGATCTGCCCCGCGGAGTCCCATATGCCGTCCCACGCGTTGCCGTCACCGTGGACGCCGCTGGCCGTATCGCCCTGGATGCCCAGCGGGTTGCACGCGAACTCGTACCCGCCCCGCTGGTCGTTGTACGTGTCGATGCCGATGACGACCCACTCGTCGTCCCACATGCGGTCGTGGTCGCAGAGATGCGCGTAGATCTGGGACGGGTCGGGGTCCCAGGCCCGGAACGCCACGTAGAAGTGAGTCTCGCTGTATGCGAGCAGCATGTCCGTTTCCACCGGGGCCGGGATGTTGTCGCCGGGGCGGACCTCGTTGTTCACGCCCATGACGAGCGCTCGGTCCCAGACCTCCTCGTCGAGCACGCCGTCGATCCTGATCTCGTTATCGATCTTCGGAATGCGCTGGGGCGTCTTGACCGGACGCTCCCCGTCGGCGCCCGCTGCGGGAACCGCCGTGAGCGGCGGGAGCACGAGAGCCGCAACCACTGCTGCGATCACCGTGGGTCCTGCGAGCCCGCCTCCGCGCCGCACCGGTACACACCTATCCTTCAGCTTCGTCAGTTACTCTTCCTCCTGTGGGGGTGTTCGTCCGGTTGGTCCGAAGTTCAGAGCGAACTCCGGGATGCGCTTGTGATTGCTGTCTAAGGCCGCGGGGCACGCGCACTCGATCGCGACAGACGACCGTTATGAGGGGGGACTGAGCACGAGCGCTGCACGTGCCACCGCGGCTGTTCTTTTGTCAAGTGACGCGAAGGCGAACTCGGTGCTGCTCAGTCGCGTCGTTACACCTTCGACTCCCGAATGGCCCGTTAGGTTTAACCTCGTTTGTGTACGCCGCACCGCCCGGCCGTTCCTACAGCACCCACGCGTACCCTATCTTGGCGAAGAAGGTCCTGTCTCTCTGAGTCAGGTCGATCTCCGCGTCGCCCTCGTGGCTGTCCGAGTAGCCCAGGTAGAGAACCGTCTGGGGATTGAGCTTGTACGAGAACAGGACCTGGCTCGCGAAGTGTCTGAATCTCGGGTCCCTGCCGTCCGAGTAGAGATCGGTGTTGAAGACGTAGTCCTCGTACTGGAGGATGGCCCTGAGGAACGTGCGTCTGGTGAACTGATAGGCCGCTCTCACGTAGCTGATGTTGGCCGTGTAGAGCCTGCCCTCATCGACGTCCAGACGCTCGTACTCGTGCGCCATTGCGACGTCGAGACGCCGCGCCAGCTTGAGGAAGACCACGGGCTCAAGATTGAGCTTGGTCGCCGCCCTTCCGTTGGCGTAGTCCACCGCGTCGCCGAAGGAACTGTCGAGGCTCAACCGTGTCGAGCTCCCGGGCCAGAGAGCAGTGCCTACCCACACCCGGTTCTCATCGTACTCGACTCCGTCGAACATGTTCCTGCCGATGACGCCGTAGACGTTGACCTCGGACCTCAGAGGCCCCGCATAGTTGAGCCAGCAGTCGAAGAAGCTCTCGAGCATGTCGCCGTCCAGCTCCTCATTGTGGACGTATCCGAAGCCGGAGTTGAGATTCGTGTACCAGTGTCCCGCCTCTGTCCTCCACGCGTGTGACCAGCCCGTCCTGGCTTGGCGGAAGTCCGTACGCGGACGGAAGCCCATGTCGGCGCGGAAGCCGTCGCCGATCTCTCTGTAAGCGAGCCACCAGTCGAACGTGGCGCTGTCGTGATTGTACTCGGCGTCATAAGCCATCCCGTCGAACTCATCTTCCGGCTGTCCTGCGTCGGTGGCGAAGTCGTCGGGGTAGTCCGTTCTCGAGCCGAGCACCTGGAACTGGAGCCTGTCTGATGGAGTGAACCTGAGGTTGCCGTCCACTCCCCCGACTAGATTCCTGTAGCCGTCGCCGTCGCGCGCGGTGACAACGAAGCCCGCGGTGGAAGCCGACGCTACGTCCATGCGGTACCGGACCGCGGCGTCCGTGACCGGCTGGTCCAGGGACGCCGACCACGACCCCTGGCTGCCCGGGACGATCAGATTGGTGATCTCGTCCCGCACGACGAACGCGCCCAGAGCGTTCGAGCCCTCCTTGCCCGTCATCTTCAGCCCCCAGCTGGGCTCCGCGACCGTCCTCGTGTAGACCGGGTTGAGCTGCATCTGGAAGTGTTCCATGCCCTCCAGGAAGAACGGTCGCTTCTCCTCGTAGAAGAGCGCGAACTGCGTGTTGGCCTCCAGCTGGAACGCGTCCGCCTCGACCTGAGAGAAGTCGGGGTTCGCGGCGCCCGAGATCACGAGGTTCGGGGTGATGCCCCAGCGCGCCGTGAGGCCCGGCTCGAACTGGCTGTCCGCGTTCTCGAAGCTCCCGCTCGGGAACTCCTCCCGCTCCTGCGTGGCGAAGCCGGACAGCGTGGGGTCGAGCTCGATGTTCCTGCCGGGCGTGGCCCCTGCGAAGCCCTCGAACTTCGCGATCTGGCACAGGTAGCAGGTCTCGTCCCTGTCCCGCGGCATGTGCGACATGCGGTAATCGAAGTCCCTCGAGTACTTGCGTCCGAACCCGATTCCCCAGACCTGCTTCCCGTCACTCCGCTGGAACCTGAGCGAACTGAACGGAACGGCGACCTCCACGACGTAGCCCTCGTCAGTGATGCGGCCCTCGGAATCCCAGATGGTGTCCCAGGCGGGGTCTCCCCCGCCCATGCCGTACGAGTCGAGCGCGTCGCCCTGAATGCCGAACGGGTTGACGAAGAACATGTAACCCCGGCGCTGGTCGTTGAACGTGTCGAGGGTGAACGACAGCCTGTCGTCGTCGAACATGTTGTCGCGGTCGGTGATGTTGGCGCAGATCGCGGAGGGGTCGGGGTCGTACGCCCGGAAGGCGACGTAAAGGTGCGTCCTGCTGGATGCGAGCAGGACCTCCGTTCGTACCTTAGGCTCGATGTTCTCCCCCGGGTTCGTTTCGTAGCCGAACTCGAGGATCAGAGCGTCCCGCCAGACGGTGTCGTCGAGCACGCCGTCGATCCGGACGTCGGAAGTGACCTCGGGGATCTCGTGTGGCGACTCTTCAGAACCGGTCCCGAGCGCGTGGGCATCCGGGATTCCGGCGAGGGGTAGTGACGCCACAAGGAGCAGCGCGAGAACGCGTCCGGCGCACGCATTCATGACAACCTCCCGTGCTGGTGTTGGGTCGGCCGGACGCTCTCGTTCCCGGCCAGTGCGGAGCAACCACACCTTTGACAGGGCCGGCGGCCGTCAGGTTTAAGGACGGGCGTGCAGGCGCGATGGTGGCGGCCCGGAACGCGAGCAAGACCGCCACCCTCGGGTGGCGGTCCTTGGCTCCATTCAGGCAAGGAACAGGTCCGGCACGTGGCCCGGTTCGGCGCGGCCCGGTTCACACCCCGCGGCCCGCTCCCGGCCGGCCGCGCGAGTCCGGCCTGCGCTACTGGAGCAGTATCGTCCTGCTGCGCGGGTCGGCTTCCTCAAGCAGAAGCGCTCTCAGCGACGGCCACTCGGCGGGTCCTATCGTCAGAACTCCGTCGCTCGCGTCGTCACCAGCGCTCGGACCCACTGCGATTTCGCGCGTGATCGTGATCTCACTGCCTTCGTGTTCGACGGTCAGCCGGAAGTGGCCGACGTCATTCTCGAGCGTTACCTCCTCCGGCATACGGACGACCTCGCGGTCGCCCACATCGATGCGAAGGGTCAGCGTCTGCACGACCGCGTCCGGCAGTATGACGGGCGAGTCACGGTGCTCGACGTAGAGGTGCACGTGAGGTGGCAGGCTCGCCAGCAGTCCGCCGGCGGGGTCGCCCAGTTCGAAACGCGTTCTGTCGCTGTCGTCCGGTTCGGGGTCATCAATGGAGAACGAGAAGCCGGCCACGACACGCTCGTCCTCGAGGACCGCAAGGCTGTGGTCCTCGACCGACGCTCCCGCGAGCGCCGCGGATGCTACCCGGGACAGATAGCTGCCCGCCTGGCCTTCCAGGCCGGCGACGTCTCCGTAGCAGGAAAGCGCACCCGTCGTCACGAGGATCCCCGACCCGGTCCACCCCTCTTCCTCTCCGGGTTCGACAGACAGCACCAGCTCGCACGCGGAGATCTCCTCTCCGACCACGAGGCCGGGTGAGTCATCGCGTCCGGCCAGCCAGAGCGAGCGGCCCGTGAGTCCTGCCCTTCCCTGCAGCAGCGCTCCACTCAGGGGGTCGTAGAGCGCCCCGATATCGTCCAGGTGGAGCAAGAGTCCGTCGAAGCGCGCCAGGCCGGGCACTCCGTCGTCCGTCCAGCAGAGCGCCGCACTCCGGAAGGCCGGCGTGACCGCACACCCGGCCTCCTCGAAGAGGGCAGCGGCAAGCACGGCTCTGTCCAGTCTGTGCCCGTAGGCCGTGTTCCACGTCCGGACCGCCTCCCTCGGCGCGAACTGCCAGTGCGAGTCGTTGTACCGGACCGCCCGGGTCGTCTCGTTGATGAAGTCCGCCACGGCCTCTGCCCTGGCGAGCGGGACCGGACGGCCGTCGACGAGGTTCGCGACGCTGTCGGCGAGCGCTTCGTTCACGGAGGCCGCTGCTCTCACCGAAGCCTCGACGGCCTCACCGAGCGCAGCCCAGCTCTCCCAGGTCGACCACGCGACGTGCGGGGCGTACGCGGTCGCACCCCCGGTGAGCGGTCGGGCCAGACGGTCGACGAACTCGGCGCGCCACACGCAAATATCGGTATCTGCTCCGCTGCGGTCGAGCGCAGGCTCGGGCGCTCCGTTCCGCTCCGCGTGGTGCAGAGTCATACCCTTCGGAACCTCAATGGCGAGGCGCGTCATCACGGCCGGA
>DAOWCM010000412.1 GCA_030639555.1 Candidatus Eiseniibacteriota bacterium
CTTCTTCGGATCCATGAGGAGCGCACGCCAGGCCGCGTGGCCGTCGGGCAGACTCCCGAGCTTCTCGTCGAGACCAGCTGCCCAGTCGCCGTCCGCGAACATCACGTAAACCCCCTTCTTGAGGTCGTAGATGCCCGCCGGCCGCCCACCATCGTACTTGAGGAAGCCGTCCTTCTGGCTGCCGTCGGCGTGCTGTCCACCCATCACGCCCGCTTCCGCCATCCGGTTCAAGAGATCGTCACTGAGCGTTTCACCCTCAATGTGCTCGGTCATGACGTTCATTATGAAGCGACAGACGTCGATGCCGACGTAGTCGATGAGCTGGAAGATGCCCATCGGCCGGACCATGAACTCCTGGCTGACTCTGTTCATCATGTAGGCGGCCTCAGCCTCGCCGTCCTCCTGTGCCAGCTTCTTCACCTCGGACGTCGCGTGGAGGATGTCCCTCATGAAGTGGCCGTTGCCGATGAATCCGGCGATGTCGTTCGCCAGGAAGACCTTCTTGCGGAGCCTCTTCGCCAGCTCCTGCCCCACCTCGACCAGCTCCGGCTTGACGCCCTTGGGAGAAATGAGCTCCAGGAGCTTCTGCACCGCCGGCGGATTGTAGAAGTGGTAACCGATGATGCGGCCGTTCAAGGGGACGCCCTTGTCGATGACGCCGATTGGAATCGATGATGTGTTCGTCAGGTAGTAGGCGTCGGGGCACAGCGCGTCGATCTTCTTGAGCACGTCGAGCTTGATGCTTTTGTCCTCGATGATGGCCTCGAAAATGAGCTTCGAGCCCTTGATCGCCTCGAGGGACGTCGTCGGCCGGCAGAACGACAGCGCCTCCTCGACGAAGGCGTTGATGATCTCTCCGTTCTCCACGAGGTCCGCGCGGTCGGCGTAGGAAGCCCGCAGAGCGATCGTGCTCTTCTCCCCCAGCTTCGTCAGCTGCGCCCGGAGGTACGACATGAGGCCAGTCAGGGCGCTCTGGTCGACGTCCACGAGCGTGAGGACGTAACACTTACGCCCCGACGCTATCTTCAGTCTAGCCATCTCCTGGGCGAGAAGAAGAGCGATACCGCTCCCCATCTTGCCCGCCGCGCCAAGCACGGCCACGTTCTCTAGTCTGGCGTCAAGATCCATCCATCTCTCCCTTCCGTTTGATGTGACCGTCGTATTCTCCGCTGTCATCTGCTTCGATGCTCGCGGCGCACCGGTGTCGCGCCATCACCGCGCGCCACCCTCCTGGTCGTCCTTCGCCGCCTCAACAGGCACGTGTTCAGCCGGCTCTGAGGGGTCGAAGCAGTGGCGGCACCGCGCCTCGTAGACCTCCGAGGCGCCCACCACCACCCGCTCCGTGGACTGCGTGATGCGCTGCGTCCTGTTCGCGGGCTTCCCGCACTGCATGCACACGGCGAGCGTCTTGGTTATGTACTCGGCGACAGCCAGAAGCGCGGGCATGGGCTCGAACGGGCGTCCCATGAAGTCCTGGTCAAGCCCCGCACAGATGACCCGAACGCCGCGATTCGCGAGCTCCTCGCACACCTCGGGCAGCTTCGGGCCGAGAAACTGGCCTTCGTCGATGCCCACGACCTGGACGTCCGACCCGACGTAGCCCAGGATCTCAGACGCGTCCTCTATGCGGATCGACTCGATGCGCCTGTCGTCGTGCGAGACGATGTCATCGTCGTCGTAGCGGTCGTCGATCCTCGGCTTGAACGCGACGACCTTCTGCTTCGCGATCTTCGCCCGCCTCAGACGGCGAATGAGCTCCTCGCTCTTGCCCGAGAACATGCTGCCGCAGATGACCTCGAGCCAGCCCGTGTCGTCGTATCTTCCATGAGTCATCGTCGGTTCCTCGTTTCTACACCTGTCTCAGCGAGATGTCCCCGAACCAGATCTCGCGTGTGGCACCTGCTGCGTCCTGGATGACGAGCGCGCCCGACTCAGCGAGGTCTGTCACGGTCCCGGTGACACTCTGGTCGAGTCGTTCGCCGGTGGCGCCTTGCTCCGGCGGCGTGTCCGCTCCGCCCGGCACGACGGTCACTTCCCGTCCGAGCGTGCTCGAGAGCTCGCGCCAACGCTCCCGGAATCCCGCGATCCCCTCACGGTCGTACCGCTCGAAGCACTCCTCCAGCGCGAGCAGTGTGGCTCTCAGCACATCGAGCCGCGCGACGGGTCGGCGCCACTCCAGC
>DAOWCM010000196.1 GCA_030639555.1 Candidatus Eiseniibacteriota bacterium
ACCGCGAACATCACGAAGACCGGCCGGGCCGGTGTGGTCACGCCGGCCGTCCAGAGAATCCGCGAGGGCTTGGGGTTGCCCCGGCTCGGCGAAGTTCCGATAGACGAGATGCTGAAGATCCTCAAGGACTGAAGGGAAGCCGCATGCGTGTCACGCCTTTCTACGGCTGCATGATCCCCATCAAGTACCCCCAGATGGAGGCGGCGTTCAAGCGCACGATGCCCGGCCTAGGCGTCGAGCTGGTCGACCTCGAGGGCTTCACGTGTTGCCCCGACCCCATCTTCTACAAGGCGAAGGACGTGCTGGGGTGGCTGACGATAGCCGCCAGGAACCTCTGTATCGCAGAGGAAGCCGGCACTGATATCGTCACGCTCTGCAGCGGGTGCACGGCAACGCTCAAGGAGGCCGTGTTCCTGCTCGCGGAGGACGAGGACCTCAGGAAGAAGGTCAATCGCAGGCTCACGAAGATAGGCAAGGAGTACAAGGGGACCACGAAGGTCGAGCATGCCGTGGTGGTCATCCGGGACGAACTGGGTATCGAGAGGGTCAAAGAGTCGGTCGTCCGGCCGCTCGACGGCATCAAGGTGGCCATCCACTACGGCTGCCACCTCCTCAAGCCCAGTCAGATCATGCACGTCGACGACGCCGACTACCCGTCGATCCTCGAAAACCTCATCCGGGCGACCGGCGCCACTCCGATCGCGCACGATGAGGAGCTCTTGTGCTGCGGCAAGGGCTGCATCGACGACGACATGCCGATCGAGATGGTCTATGACATCTTCTCGTCCATCAGGGAATCGGGCGCCGACTGCATGGGCCTGATCTGTCCCACCTGCTTCTCGTCGTTCGACCTCGGACAGATCGTAGTGGGCAGGAAGAAGGACACCAAGTTCGACATCCCCGTCATCTACTACTTCCAGCTCCTCGGCCTCGCACAGGGTCTTACCGCTGCGGACGTCGGCCTCGGCCTGCACAAGGTCAAGGCGGACCGCGTGCTCGAGCGCGTCGGCGCGGCGTAGACGCCGGCGCATGGGCCCGATCCAGACTCCGCCGCCGGGAACAGGGACCGGGTCGACTGGGGCTACTTAATCATCACCATCTTGCGCTCGATGCTCACCCCACCAACCTCGAGCCTGTAGAAGTAGACGCCCGAGCCCACCTGACGGCCCAGCTCGTCCAGACCGCGCCACACCGCCACGTGCTCACCCCCGTTCTTGTGCGCGTCCACAAGCGTCCGCACGGTCCGGCCGGAGAGGTCATGAACCGTCAGCGTCACGAGGCCGCCCGGCGACGGCACACGGTACTGGATCGCCGTCGAGGGATTGAACGGATTCGGGAAGTTGTGGCTAAGGTAGGGCTTGCCGACCGCGGGACCGTCGACACCGGTGCCGCACTCGGTGTAGGTTTCCGTGTGCGTCTCGTCCGTCCAGGGCACGTAGTCCACCAGACCATGGAACAGGCTGTCACCCACGCACGTGCTGCCCCAGTAGTTGTAGTCGGCATCCACGGCGACACTCGCCGTGTTGAACACCTGGAAGTGCGAGTTGTCCATGATGTCGTTCGCGTCGGCTAGTGTGCGTCCCACCTCGGGACCCGGCTCGCCCGTGTTGTAGATCCCCGCGAACGTGTTCAGCTCGATCACGTTGTTCTTAAGGAACGGACGCGAGCTGTCAGCTACGGCGATGCCGTTCGAGTTCGACGTGATGTGGTTGCCAGAGAACGTCGACGCGTCACCGTACCTCAAGCTCACGCCGTTCGAGCAGTTGATGATCGAGCAGTTCTCCACCCTCAGGTAGGAGACCCAGATGTCCAACCCGTACTGTGCCGTCCCCTGACCGTCGATGGTGAACCCGTCGAGAAGCGTCAGGTCGCACAGACCAACCGACGTCACAACAGCGCCGCTCCCGGAACTGATCGTCGTCGTGGCGCGACCGTCCGTACTCATGACGATCACGCCGTTCTTCATCGTGATGTTCTCGTTGTACGTGCCAGGTGACACAAGGACCGTGTCTATAGCTGAGGCCGCGTCTATCGCCGCCTGGATCGTCCCGTAGGGCGAAGGCACGGAGAGCACGTCTCCCGAGCCCACGTGGACCATGTCGGAGTACTCGCTCTTCTGAGCCTCGGTGTCGGTCGCGACAAGACGATAGAAGTAGGTCCAGCTCGAGTTGAGCCCCTCGTCCAGGAACGTCGGGTCTGGTGTGAAACCGACCAGCCTGTCGCCGTCGATCGGTGGCGAGAACGGGATCGTATCCCGATAAACCCAGTAGCGCCTGAAGTCGCTCTCGCAGTTGGGCTCCCACGTCAGCTGGATGTCACTGCCCACCCACTCGGCGATTACGCCCGACGGAGGTGACGGTGCAGGGTCGACCGAGACCAGCTCGGAGTGCTCTCCCCTCCACCCCGTGTCGTAGACCGGGGCGATCTCGTAGCCGTAGTTGTCTCTGGGACACTCTGCCACGGCGGTGTCGACGAACGTAGTGTCGGAGGCCGCGACCCAGCCGATGGAATCAGGAGAGACGACCTCGTTCCCCCGCTGAATGACGTAGTAGTCGATGGGGCCTGACCCGCGGGACCACGAGAGTTCGTTGGCGCCCTCATTGAAGACTGCCGAGAGGCCGCCCGGGCCCTCATAACAGATCTCCCCGGTCGCTCTGTTCGACAGCGCTCCCTCGAGCGTGTCCGAGTCAACGGCGGAAACCCAGTAGTTGAACTCCTCGCACGGCGGCGTCGTGATATCCACGAGGACCGTGTCCGGTGCATCGACGGTCGCTATGATCGTCTCCGGAACGAGTGTCGTGTCCCGATAGACAACGTAGTAGTCCACGTCCGCCCTGGCCCAGGGCGGCGCACTCCACGAAAGCTCGAGCGACGCTCCGTTCTGCGCCACGGCCAGGTCCTGGGGCCCTTCGGGACAGCCGACGCCGAGCGCCCCCATGTTGACCCCGTTTTCCCCCGCTCCCACCGTCGGCGAACTGGCGTGAACGGAGACATCGCCGGCGGCAGCATCGCAGTAGACCGGATCCTCGGAGATCGCGCCGGCGCCACCGCTACAGCCGCTGTAGTCGAGAACCGAGTTGTTCCAGACGTCGTTGTACGCGACGTCCGGCACCGTGCCCATGCAGAAGATGCCGTATCCTTCGTTGTCAGTGATAATGTTGTTCTTAATCATGGCGCTGCCGTCTCTGATGTCAATCCCGCCGGCACTGCCGTTGAACGCGATGGTGTTGTTGATGATCTGCATTGAGGATCCTGACGAGTAGATCCCCAGGCCGCCGTTCCCATGGATCGTGTTCCGCTCGATGTGAACGGCGTCGTGGATCGCGTCGTAGACGTAGATGCCGACGTGCGCGTTGCCTCGTATCTCACAGTACTCGACGACGGGCTCGCCCTCTGCTGGATTGCCGGTGCCGTACGCGATCTCGATCCCCCGGTAGCAGTCGTAGATGGTGCAGTTGCGGACCGTCGCCTGCCCATTCCGCGCGTAGACGCCGCTGTGGGAGCTGCCGGAGGCGCGAATCTCGAAGCCGTCCACAACCACGTGGTCGGCGCCCTCACATGACACGGTGTGGTCCAGATGTCCACCGTCGATGATCGTGGGGTACGCCTCCGGATCGCGAGTGGTGAAGGTCGGGTCGTATCCGCCGTAGAGGGCCGCGTGGCTGGGAAGCGCTACGTTCTCGGTGTACAACCCCGTGGCCACCCTGACGATGTCCCCGCGATTCGACGCATCCACCGCGGCCTGTATCGTCGGGTACTCGTCGGGCACCAGGCGGTCCACGGTCACTCTGACGACCGGGGGTACCAACGTCAAGGCGCCGCCTCCCACGTGCTTTATGCAGTCGGCACCGGAGCATGCGGGGTAGTCCGCGTTGGCCCTGTCGAACGCGTCCCCCACCGTGTATCCCGCAGCCAAGTAGGCGAACAGAGCATTCTGCCAGGTCAGCGAGTAGCTCCAGCAGTTGCCACAGACCGGGAGGGACATCCTGCAGTAGCCGATGGTCGCCGTGTTCCGCTTCTCACCCTTCCGGAACTCGTAGGAAAGGCGATTCTCGTCCGTCTCGCACATCGCGAAGCAGCTGGCAAGGAAGGTGAAGGGCATCTTCTCGTAGTCCGCGATCCATGTTCTGATGTCGGTGGCGGTGACCTCACCGTCCAGACAGCCGCTCTCGAACGCGTAACCGATTTCGTCGACGGAGTGCGCGATCTCGTAGAGAACCGCAGTCTCGTCCGACTTCACGTGGCTGCGGAACTGCTCCTCCGACGGCCACACCACATACTCGGTCGTGTAGCCCATGGTGTTGAACCAGTCCTCGGCGTTATGGGCCCAAGCGTACCATCCCCCACTGCAAGGACCGGAGTCGATGGGACCTGTAATCGAGAAGGCCGTGTACGGCGGCGGAACGCCGTTGCCAAGGAACGCACCCGTCACGGCGTCGAAGATACTCACTGTGATGACGCCGCTCCGATCTACGCTGCGCACGACCCAGCACGGATTCTCGGGCGTAGGATCAAGGGGGAAGACATCGGAGTCGGGAGAGATGATGTAGAGCTTGCCGAACTGGACCTTGCCGGGGGCCAGTG
>DAOWCM010000280.1 GCA_030639555.1 Candidatus Eiseniibacteriota bacterium
ATCGGGCAGGTCCAGGTGTGGTTCTGCGGTGCTCCCGTGGAGGACAGCACGTGGGGGGCGATCAAGACCCTCTTCCGCTAGGATCTCCGTCCCGCGTTTGGCTGCACGCTGACAGACACCAGAGCATTGTTACCGCGGATCTCCATGTTGGGGATCCGCGGTTTCGCGTACCACGCCGGCACTGTGCTCGCACCCGAGTTGCGGCCGGGTCCAGGGGGTGTTAGTTTGAAGAGTGAGAAGTCTGATGACGCCCGAAGAAATCCGGGCGCGAAGGGAATGTGTGAGATGGTCTCTGGAAGTTCCGGCCGGCGCGGTCATGCGCTCGAGAGCTGTATCGTAGCTGTCGCGGCGGTCCTACTGGTGGCAGGCTGTGTGCAGTCCGCGGAGGATGCGCCGTCGGAAGGCGTCTGTATCGAAATCGAAGAGGAGGGAGGCTTGGCCCTGAAAGATCTGACACCCGAGGAAGAGGTGGTCATTGTCCAGAAGGGCACGGAGCGGCCCTTCTCCGGCGAGTACAACGACCACCGCGAAGCAGGGACCTACGTGTGCAGAAGATGTGGCACGCCGCTCTACGAATCAGATGATAAGTTCGACTCCGGTTGCGGCTGGCCGAGCTTCGACGACGAGCTGCCGGGCGCCGTGAAGCGCTTGCCGGACGCCGATGGGCGAAGGACGGAGATTCTCTGTGCCACTTGCGGAGCTCACCTCGGGCACGTGTTCGAGGGGGAGCAGCTGACCGAGAAGAACATCCGCCACTGCGTCAACTCCATCTCGCTGGAGTTCGTCGCCGCGGGGGAGAGCGTGGACGGGGCGCGGGACGCGGGCCCGAGCGCGACGGCGACAGCATACTTCGCCGGCGGCTGCTTCTGGGGAATGGAGCACCTGCTGCAGGAGGTGGACGGCGTTACGGAGGTGCGTTCGGGCTACATGGGCGGACGCACGGAAGAACCCACCTACCACGAAGTCGCGAGCGGTCGCACGGGGCACGCGGAAACGGTGGAGGTCGTGTACGACCCGACGCGCGTGACGTTCGAGGAGCTTGCGAGGCTCTTCTTCGAGATTCACGACCCGACACAGGTCGACAGGCAGGGCCCAGACACGGGCTCGCAGTACCGCTCGGCGATTTTCTACACGGGCAACGAGCAGAAGCTTGCAGCCGAGAAGCTCATCGGCATTCTCAAGGGAAAGGGCTACGACGTCGCGACAGAGGTGACCGAGGCCGGTCGCTTTTGGGAAGCCGAAGAGTACCATCAGGACTACTACGAGAAATCGGGCGGTCGTCCGTACTGCCACACCCGCGAGAAGCGGTTCTAGCGCGGGAGAGAACCGCCACATTCCGCATCAGGACTTGACTTGATTGCCCTCAAGAGCAATCCTTGGCCTGCCCCAGGGGAGACAGGGGCCTGCTTCCGCAGAGGCCTGTCCTGAAGGACTGACGCGAGGTGCCCCATGACGAGCGAGATACGCAAACTTCTGGAAGAGATGGTTGAGCGGAGAGCATCCGATCTTCACCTCACCGCGGGTGTGCCGCCCCAGTTCAGGATCGACGGGACCCTCGTCCCGTGCGACCGAGCACCCCTGAACCCCCTGGAGAGTCGCGAGCTCTCCTACGCGATGATCGATGAGAAGAGGATAGCCAGACTGGAGGCGGAGAAGGGCCTCGACACCGCGATCAGCGTCGAGGGCTTGGGACGATTCCGACTCAACATCTACTACCAGCGGGGAAGCGTGGCCGCCGCCATCCGGCACCTCCCGTGGGAGATCCCCTCCCTGGAGGACCTCGGGGTTCCCCTCATCATAAAGGACTTCTGCGAGAAGATGAACGGCCTCGTGCTTATCAGTGGCCCCACGGGCTCCGGCAAGTCGACCACGATGGCTTCGATGATCTCCTACATCAACGACCACAAGAACGTGCATGTTGTCTCGATTGAAGATCCGATCGAGTACCTGCACCGTCACAAACTCTCGATCGTAAACCAGCGCGAGGTCGGCCGCGATGCCCCGTCGTTCGCATCGGCGGTCCGGCAGGTTCTGCGACAGGACCCGGACGTCATCTGCATCGGCGAGATCCGAGATCTGGAGACGGTTCGCACCGCGCTGACGATGGCGGAGACCGGCCACCTCGTGATGACGACGGTGCACACGAGCGAGGCGCCGCAGGCGATTAGCCGAATCGTCGACATCTTCCCACCGCACGAGCAGCAGGGCGTGAGGACTCAGATATCGCTGTCACTCCAGGCTGTTCTTGTGCAGCAGTTGCTTCCTGACGCGAGCGGGATGGGCCGAGTGCTCGCCACGGAGCTTATGGTCGCCAACGCGGCCGTCAGGAACCTGATTCGTGAGAACAGTCTCCAGCAGCTTCGGTCCGCAATCGAGACGGGCGCGGGAGATGGCATGCACAGCATGAACGTCGCGCTGCTCAAACTGGTGTCAGAAGGACGCCTCACGACAGAGATGGCCATGAGAGCCTCGAACGACGTCAAGGGGATAATGCGCGAGCTGGAGAATCAACCGAGGGGACGTCGCGGGCGCAGGTAGCGACCTACGGCCCAGCGCACACTAGCGTGGCAGACGCGCGCCGAACACCGGGCGGAGCACACGTTCCTCCAGAAGCCGACCGAACGCGCCATCATCATGACCGAACGCCACGTGCACGCCGCGGCCCGGAGCCGCGGCGTGCCCTTGTGCGGGTGCGCGCACGGTGCGGCCCCTGTCCGGCCCGTTAGTGACGACACCGACCGACAGGTCGCGCGTCTCCAGAATATCCGGCACGAGCGCTGCAGCGACGGCCAGTGGGTCGTGCATGTAGCCGCCATCCAGTCCGGATTCGTCGAACTGGAAGTCCATGTAGTGGTCGAGTGCGCGGTGGAGGATCGCGGCCACGTCCCTGCGCGGACGCTGCGCGGGGAGGCCTCGCGCTCGCTCGTGCGCGGTGAGGGCGCTCCTCGTGAGCACCGCGCCCGTGGTTGCATCCAGCGGGACGAGCGTGATGTCGAGTCCGGAACCAAGGACGAGAGCGGCGGCCTCCGGATCGACGTAAACGTTGAACTCGGCCACGGTGCCGGTGTTCCCGGGCACGTCGAAGGCGCCTCCCATGACGATGATCCTGGCGTAGGACGCGACGGCATCAGGATTCGTACGGAGGGCCAAGGCTATGTTGGTCAGGGGACCCGTCGTGACGAGAGTGACCTCGCCGGGGTGCTCCGCCGGGAGCCGAGTGAGAAGTTCAAAGGCCGGCTCGTCGATCGCGCTCGTGGTGGGTTCGGGGAGTGAACCCGCGTGTCCTCCCAGGCCATCGGCGCCGTGGACCTCCTGTGCGGTCAGCAGATTCTTCACGAGGGGCCGGTCAGAACCGGCCGCCACCACGGCGTCCGCGCCCAGGAGCTCATTGAGAAGCAGGCAGTTGCGGGTGCAGAGTTCGACGGGCGCGTTGCCCGCCACGGACGTGATGGCCAGGAGCTCCACCTCCGTTGAACCCGCGGCCAGCGCGATCGCAATGGCGTCGTCGATGCCCG
>DAOWCM010000316.1 GCA_030639555.1 Candidatus Eiseniibacteriota bacterium
CCCCGTCAAGGCCATATCCGGCGAGCCGGGGGAGCGGCACGAGATCGACCGCGGCAAGTGCATCGGCTGCGGCCTGTGCCTGGACGCGTGTCCCACCAAGTCGATAGGTATGGTCGGAGCTCTCGGACACCAGAGGGACAGAGATTGAACAGCGACGCGATTCCCAGGGAACAGAGATCGACGAGCGACGCGATTCCCAGCAACAGACTGCTGCTCTTCATGAGGGCGGCGCGAGCGCCCTTCCTCACCGTGTCGGTGATGCCGGTTCTGATCGGCGCGACGCTCCCGTTCTGGCTGAGGCCGGACGGCTGGACCTTCAGCGTCGCCCGCCTGATAGAGATGATCGTCGCTGTTGTTCTCCTTCACATGGGCGCGAACCTCGGGAACGGCTACTACGACCACGTGTCCGGCGCCGACCCTGCCAATCCCAATCCCGGCGTGCTGTCCGGGGGCTCCGGGCTCATCACGAGCGGCGCACTGACAGCGGGGTTCTTCCTGAAGAGCTCGATCGTGTGTCTCGGGCTGGGCGCGGCACTGGGTCTCCACCTGAACTTCATTGTTCCCGGCAATCTCGTGCTGGTCGTGGGGCTTATCGGCGTTGCTCTGGCGCATTTCTACACGGCGCCTCCGGTCAAGCTGGCCTACCGGGGACTGGGTGAGATAGCCGTCGGTCTCGCGTTCGGTGTTCTGCCCGTGGTCGGGGCATACTACGTGCAGGCGGGGACGTTCTCGTGGCTCGTAGTGAGGGCGTCTTTGCCCATCGCGTTCGCGACCATCCTGATCCTCTGGGTCAATCAGATGGTCGATTTCAAGCCCGACCGCGACACGGGCAAGCGGAACCTCGTGGTTGTCATGGGACCGCGGGCGGCAGGGCGCGGTATGGTGCTTGCCCTGGCCCTCCTGATGTTCGGGTCCCTCTTCGCTGCCGTGTTCACGGCCGCCCTCATCCCACTCACGCTGGTCGCGGTCCTTGCGTTCGGCCTCGTCCGCACGGTGGTGGCAGACTGCTGGAGCCACTACGGGCGCCCCAAGATGCTGGCCGAGGCCGCGTCCTCGGCGATCAGGCTGCACCTCACCCTCGGCATCATCATTGCCGGATCCGCACTCGTCGCAATCGGGAGCCGATGACATTGTCAACCAGCAGGAAGCGGCTCGCTCTTGAAGTGGCGGCGCTCCTCGTTGTCGTCGCGCTCATTGTCACGTTCGCGATGCGCAGGCGCAGCGACTCCGACAGGCACGTCGACTACCGTTTCTTGATGGGCACCATCGTGTCCGTCACGGTGCTGACACCTGACGCCGAGGCGGGCCGCGCCGCGATAGACGCCGCGTTCGACGAGATCGCGCGCATCGAGGCCGCGACCACGCGCCATTCCTGCGACAGCGAGATCTCGCGGCTGAACGCGCGGGTGGACGGGTTCGTGGGCGTGCGCGTCAGCAGGGAGGTGGCGGAGGTCGTCGCGCGGTCGCTCGCGGTCGCCCGGACGTCCTCCGGCGCTTTCGACATCACGGTGGCGCCGCTCGTGGACTTGTGGACGCTGAACGACGAGGACTTCACGGTCCCCGAGGAGTCCGCCATCAATGCCGTCCTCCCGTCGGTGGACTGGTCTGCTGTCCAGGTCGACACTGCCACACGCACGATGGCCGCGCTGCCCGGCACGGCGATAGACCTCGACGGGGTCGCGAAGGGCTACGCGGTCGACCGCGCGGTCGCGGTGCTAGGGGGTTTGGGCATCGAGACCGGCGTCGTCGACGCGGGCGGAGACGTGGGCTTCCTCGGCACGCCGCCCGACGCGGACGTCTGGCGCGTCGGTATCAAACACCCGAGGCAGGACGGATTCCTGGGAGTGGTTCTCCTTGGGAGCGGCAGCGTCGCGACCTCCGGTGACTACCAGCGTTTCGCTGTCGTCGACGGCGTGCGCTTCCATCACATTCTCGACCCCACGACCGGGTATCCGGCGCGCGGCGTCATGAGCGTCACCGTGGCGGCGGAACTTGCGGTCGACGCGGACGCGCTCGCGACGGCGGTCTTCGTGCTCGGTCCCAAGGAAGGGCTGGCGCTCATTGAGCGGACGCCCGGTGCGGAGGTGGTTCTGGTCACCGGCGACGGGGATTCTATCGGACGCGTACTCGTCTCGTCGGGGCTTATGGGAAAGTTTGTCGAGCAGTAGCGCCCGTCCGGGTGTATGTTGCTTGCGTGTGACGCCGCGCATGAGTCTTGGGGCTTCCTTCACGAGGTAGACCATGAATCAGCTGGCCGAGTGGCTGTCCTCCAGTACGAGAATGAACCCGGACGTCGCACTGAAGCTGGTGAACAGCGTCGTTGTGATCCTCTTCCTCTGGGCGGTCCGGGCCCTCGTCCTTCGCGTCGTCAGGCGGAGGACCGACGATGTCCGAAGCCGGTACAACTGGCGCAAGGTCTCGACTCACATCAGCGTGGTCGTCGGGCTCCTGATCGTCGGCCGCATCTGGCTGACCGGTTTCCAGACGTTCTTGACCTTCGCCGGGCTTGTCTCGGCGGGCATCGCGATCGCCCTCAAGGACACCGTGGCGAGCGTCGCCGGCTGGGTCTTCATCGTGTGGCGAAGACCCTTCGCCGTCGGAGACCGGATCCAGATCGGGGAGATCATCGGCGACGTCATCGATATCCGGGTCTTCCAGTTCTCGCTCCTCGAGGTGGGGGGCTGGGTCGACTCCGACCAGAGCACCGGGCGCGTTGTGCACGTGCCCAACGGCCTGCTCATGACGACCCCGCTCGCGAACTACGGGGCGGGTTTCGAGTACATCTGGAACGAGATACCGGTGCTCGTCACGTTCGAGAGCAGCTGGCGCAAGGCCAAGGACATCCTCCTCAGTATCGCGGTGGAGCACGCGGAGAACCTCAGCGAGAAGGCGGCGCAGAGGGTCAGGGAAACGAACAGGAAGTTCATGATCTTCTACAAGACGTTCACGCCGACGGTCTACACATCGGTCAAGGACAGTGGCGTGCTCTTGACCATCCGGTACCTGTGCCGGCCGCGCGAGCGCCGGGGCTCCACGCAGGCGATATGGGAGGACGTGCTCGACCAGTTCAAGGCCGCCCCCGACATCGACTTCGCGTACCCCACGCGGCGCTACTTCGATCATGCCGTCGAGGGGGAAGGCGTGGGCGGAG
>DAOWCM010000127.1 GCA_030639555.1 Candidatus Eiseniibacteriota bacterium
AGCCTCGGGGCCACACGAGACGTCGTCGCGGTCGAGTCGGCTCTCGGCAATCTGTGTCGGGTCAGACGCGACTGGAAGGGCGCACGGGACTACTTCACGCGCGCGCTCCGGACGAGCCAAGAGGAAGGATACCGTCGCGCAGAGGCCCTCGCGTTCGAGTTCCTCGGAGATCTCGAGAAGGACCGGGGGCATTTCGAGGAGGCGCTGAAAGCGCTCAACCAGGCCCTCGCGTGTGCACACAGGCTGTCGTCCATGAGCGACACCATCGGCGAAGTGCGCAGGCGGAGGGCCGAGGTGTACGTCGCACTCGGGCGGCTCGATGACGCAGAACGGGACTGCACGGCAGCGCTCGATCTCTGCCGGCGTATCGGCGACAAGCTGGAAGAAGGCGCGACTCTGAGAGTTCTGTCCGCCGTCTCATACTTGAGAGGCAGGCGCTCGGACGCCCAGGTGCTCTCCGCGCGAGCGGAACGCGTCCAGACTCGGACCGGAGAGTTTTTCGAACTCGCAATGACCGCTCTGACGGACGGCGCGGGGATGCGCCACTCCGGCCCGGTTGACGAGGCCGTGCTGGACATCATCGAGTCAAGACTCTACACGGCCGAGCAGCTCTTCGAGAGGATTGGCGCTCCCTACTGGGTGGCGCGGTGCTCTCTCGAGAGGGCCAGGGCACTGCACGCGGCCGGTCGCCGCGGGCGCTGCCGCGTCTGGCTGGAGAAGGCGCGCCCTGAGCTCGAGCGGGTCCGCGACGACGCCGGCCTGACCGAGCTGACGGCGCTGCAGCGCGAGATCGATGCCGAGCTCGCGGAGAGCGCCACGTCGCGGCCGGGCAGATACTCCATTCTTGCGGAAGCCTCACTCCATCTCCGGACCAGCGACGGGGACCCCGCCGTTCTGCACGGGGCCGCAACGGCCGTGGCGGACGAAGTGCGCGCCGACCGCGTCGTGGTCTTCCGGCAGGAGCCGGATGCGCACCTGCAGGTCGTAACTTCGGTCGGACGAACCGGGAGGCGACTGGCTGAGGTAAGACGGCTCGTCCGTTCGGTGACAGGGGACGAAGGGTTGAGCAGACCGTACGTTGCGGCTGCGGGAGCCGGGCCCGGCGGGCCGATCTCGCCGCGACTTGCGGCGGTCGCGCTGATTCCGGTAGAAGTAGATCCGGCGACAGGCACGACGCTCCTTCTGTACGCCGACCGCCTCAACAATGATGGGGCCGCCGCGTTCACCGAGGTGGATATCGAGTTCCTCGGCGCGTCGGCAAGGTTGCTTGCAGACGTGCTTTGGCGCGGTGCAACGCGCGTGTTCGGGCACTCGCTCGGCACCGAGGACGAGGACAACGAGCCCGGTTTCCCGCGGGGATTCATCACGCGGGACCTGGTCACGACGAACGTGCTTGCGAGTGTCGGCCGTCTGTGCGACAGCACCATTCCGATCCTGATGCTGGGTGAGTCCGGTGTGGGCAAGGATATCCTCGCCCGGGCCATCCACGAGAGCAGCTCGAGAACAGGGCGCCTCGTCGTTCTGAACTCGGGCGCGGTGCCGCCGAATCTACAGGAGAGCGAGCTCTTCGGGCACGTGAAGGGTGCGTTCACGGACGCGGACCGTGACCGCGAGGGACTCATCGAAGCTGCTTCGGGCGGGACTCTCTTCCTGGACGAGATCGGCGAGATGAGTGCCGAGCTGCAGGTGAAGCTGCTGAGGTTCCTGCAGAGCGGCGAGTACAGGCGGGTGGGGGACAGCTCCATCCGGACGAGCAACGCTAGGGTCATATCGGCCACCAACAAAGATCTCCGTGCCGACGTGCTCGAGGGCGCGTTCCGGCGCGATCTATTCTACAGGCTGAGCGCGTTCACCGTGGAGATCCCGCCGCTGCGCGAGCGGCCCTGCGACATCGTTCCCCTGATGCGCCACTTCCTTGTGACCTACGCGGAGCTCGAGGGGAAGGACGTGCGGGGTTTCTCGGATGAGGTCGTGGCGCTGTTCCAGCACTACGATTGGCGAGGCAACAACGTCCGCGAACTCGAGAACGAGGTCCGCAGGTGTGTCGCACTGTGCGCGGACGGTGATCGGATCAGCCTCGACCAGGTGCGTCCCGAGCTTCTGGCCATGCGGGGGGCCGTTCTGGCCTCGGGCAGAGCCGCGCCGGGCGACATGTTCTCCCTCAAGGACGAAGTGGAAGCGCTCGAGCAGAGCCGCATCCGTGAGGCGCTGGACCGACACGCACAAAGCAAGCAGGACGCCGCGCACTACCTGGGTCTGTCGCGGACCGGGCTCTACACCAAGATGAAGAAGTACCGGCTGAAGTGAGAGAGCCGGAGCGGTTCCTGCTTCCCCTGGCTCTCAGCATCCCCCCGGCTCCAGACCATACCAGCTCCAGTGCATTCTCAACAGTTTGTTGACACTGGCATGACGTCGTGAATCCGACGTTCTGTCGCATTCCTGACGTTCGCGTAACCTCCGACAGTCAGGCAGGATAGGCGCACCTCGTGGCCGGGTGGTCCCGAGGGCTGTCGTGGATGCTCCGAAGAGCCCACAACACTGTATTAGGCACGAACACGCATCGCTCTCTAACCCCTTACAGTTGAAACACTTACAGCTGGGAAGCGTCAGGCCCCCAGAGGGCGATCTGTGCGGTTCTGGCACGCTTCATGCGATTCAAGGACGCAGAGCGCCCTTGCGCGGGGGTCGGTTCGCTCATCCACAGAGTCTGATTTGCCGTGGAGGGCGCGTTCGAGGATAGACAGTCGGCCGGTCGTGTAGGAGCGACGGCCTGGCTGTGGCTGACGCGCTGGGAGCAGGATGAAGCTGGAAGGAGGTGGTGCGGCAGGAGGAACCCGACCCGGCTCTGGTGAAGGGGTTCTCCAGCTGTTGGGTTAGCTACTGCAGAGTCCCCTCGAGTCCTTAACGACTTCGCGCCGTCCACTTGAGACGGGGGCCTGCCCGCCAGCGGGCCTCCGGATCACAAGCAAGGCGGGGTGTCGATCCGACTCAGTTTCGCACTGATGCTGACGGGCCCGCTGGCTCTTCGCTGTTCGCTCGGTAGGTGGTGTATTCCGTTTCGGGCAGCGGGGAAGCTGGCGGGCCTGTCGCGTTGTGTGGCGGGTCTGTCGCGTTGTGTGGCGGGCCTGTCGCGTTGTGTGGCGGCCCGAAGCCCAGGGCTGTCACACTCCTCCGCACTGTGGTATCCTCGCCTTCATTCCTGTGAGACCAGCCCCTGACGGGCGGCGCCGGCGCGTCGACCTCGGGAATTCACGTCAGGCAGCAGCGTGCCGCGGGGAGTGTGTCCGTGAAGGAATCCTATCTTACGAGCCGGTCCTTCCTTCGCGAGGTCGAGGAACTCGTCTCGTGGTCGGCCGGGCTCGGGCGGGCGTCATTCACGCCGGGAGCGACGGCCCTTCTCGTGGTGGACATGCAGGGGTACTTCCTGGACCCGGCGTCTCACGCGTACCTTCCGAGCGCCGCGGATATCATTCCGGGCCTGGTCTCGCTCTCCAGGGCGTTCTGGAAGAGCGGCCTGCCGGTCATCTTCACCCGGCATCTGAACACCGAGGAGGACGCGGGGGCTTTGGGCTCATGGTGGAACGACCTCATTCGCGCCGAAGACCCGCTCAGTGAGATAACGCCGGCGCTGGATACGTCCATCGGCACGGTCTTGGAGAAGAGCCAGTACGACGCGTTCCACGGGACGGATCTGGAAGACACTCTGAGAGAACGCGGCGTGGAGCGTGTCGTAGTGACGGGTGTGGCGACTCATCTGTGTTGCGAGACCACCGCGCGCTCGGCCTTCGTTCGCGGTTTCGAGGTCACGTTTCCGGTCGACGGGACGGCCACGTACGACGAGCAGCACCACCTGGCGACCCTTCTGAATCTGACGCACGGCTTCGCCACGACGACGCGGGTCCGGGACTTGGTCGATGCAGTGGAGACGACACCGTGAGAACCCTGGACACATTCGACGCGGGCATCATTGGAGCGGGGCCGGCGGGTATCGCGGCGGCCGTCCAGCTCGCGCGGCATGGCGTGCGGGCCGTCGTGTTCGAGAGGGAATCGACCGGCGGGCTGCTCCGCACGGCGTGGCGCGTCGAGAACTTCCCGGGATTTCCCGGTGGCATCTCTGGTCCTGCCCTCGCGGCAGTTCTCGACGAACAGCTTCGTGCGTCGGGGGCTCTGCTGGTCCGCGCGGAGGTTGCGTCACTGGACCGCGAGGAGGAGTTCCTGATCGTCCGGACGGACGGGCGCGGCGTTCGATGCAGAGCCGTGATCGTGGCGTCCGGCACGCGTCCCCGCGGGGTGACAGATCCCGACATCGCGCCGGATGCGATGGACAGGGTCTTCCGGGAGGTGGATGAGCTTCGGGGTGTGAGAGGCGGACACGTCGCGGTCATCGGAGGCGGTGACGCCGCTTTTGACTACGCAATGAGCCTCTCGGAGAAGAACGATGTCACGGTTCTGGTCAGGGGGAACTCCACGCGCTGTCTGCCGATTCTTGCGACGAGAGCGCGGTCGCGCAAGCGCGTGACCGTGAGAATGCTGACCCGGATCACGGCGGTTGCTAAGGGATCAGGAGGGCGGCTGAGACTGACATCTCTGTCTGAGGGGGGGGACGGCGGGAGTGTGCGCGCAGATCTCGATGCCGATTATCTGGTCCTGGCGGTCGGAAGAGAGCCGGACGACGGATTTCTCTCCGAGGAGTTGCGCCGGGATGCTCCCACACTCGGGGAGCGGCGAGAGCTGCTCTTTGCGGGCGATGTCGTGAATGGAATTTTCCGTCAGGCGTCGATAGCCGCGGGTCAGGGCACGCACGCCGCGATGAAAGTGGCGGCGATGCTGCGGGAGAACGTCGGTGCAGGCGTCGGGTCTGAAGAGACGGGTGTGGCGGATTCGCAAGGGGAGTCGCGTTGAGAGTAGTCGCATCCACAGGCAGAGAAGACGTGGCCGTGGCCTACGTGGCCGAGACGGCCGGCGGCCGGCTCGTCGAGTTCACCGAGGCCGTCCAGCCGCCGTTGCCCCGGGAACAGAAGTGGGTCCTGATCGTCTCGAGCCTTTTCGGCTGCCCGGCGCGATGCGTCATCTGTGATGCCGGCGGCAGCTACAAGGGCAAGATGACCGCCGGGGAGATCTTCGAGCAGATTGACTTCCTTGTCGACGGGCGCTACCCGGACAGGCGCGTGCCGGCCGCTAAGTTCAAGATCCAGTTCGCGAGAGTGGGCGAGCCCTCGCTCAATCCGGCCGTGCTCGACGTACTGAATGAACTGCCGCGCCGCTACGACGCACCCGGGCTCCTGCCCGCGGTCTCGAGCATCGCTCCCGTCGGGTGTGATGAGTTCTTCGAGCGGCTCCGGGACATCAAGGATCACCTTTACCCGAACGGGAGGTTCCAGCTCCAGTTCTCGATTCACACGACAGATGAGTCGCTTCGCGACCGGTTGATCCCGATGAGGAAGTGGGGGTTCGACCGCATCGGCGACTACGGTTCCCGCTTCCGCGACTCCGGCGACCGCAAGGTCACGCTGAACTTCGCCCTCGCGCGTGGCGCACCTGTCGACCCCGACGTTCTGCTTCGCTGGTTCGATCCCTTGGATTTCCTCATCAAGATAACGCCGATCAATCCGACACACCGTGCGGTCATGAACGGCATCGTGTCCCACGTCGACCCGGGCAGGGAGGAAGCGGGCGTCGAGATCGAGCGCCTTCGCTCAGCGGGGTACGACGTACTCCTGAGCATCGGGGAGCTGGAGGAGAACCGGATCGGCAGCAACTGCGGGCAGTACATCCAGAGGCATCTGGAGGCGAAGAGGCAGCTCGGGGATGGGTACGCGTGCGTCGATGACGCCGCGATCGTCGCGCTGACGCCGGGCAGGTCGCACGAGTGAGGGCGGCGCCGGCGCGGCGCCCTGGAATAGACTCGGTCCAGGCGGGTATGTCACACAGGAGGTGGAGCCATGGAATTCCAGATCTGGTGGTTGTGGATGGGGCTCGCGGCCGTCTTCCTCATCGGCGAGCTCTTCACGGAGGGGTTCTTCCTGCTCTGGTTCGGCGTCGCCGCGGGGCTGGCCGGCACGCTCGCCATATTCGACGTCGGTCCCGCGTGGCAGTGGGCGACGTTCGTCGTCGCCTCCGGCCTGCTGCTCGCCGTGTCGCGCAGGTTCGCGGACCGCTTCACGCACAAGCAGCCCCCGGGCATCGGAGCCGACCGCCTCATCGGGAAGCGAGGAGTGGTGCTCGAGGAAATAGACAACACGCTGAACGTGGGCAAGGTGAGGATCGACCAGGAGGAGTGGCGCGCGGACAGCGATACCGACGGGAGCATCCAGCCGGGCGTGCGCATAGAGGTCGTCCGACTCGAAGGCACGCACGCCGTGGTGCGCGTGCTGAAGGAGGGGTAGTCAGATGGTAGGGCTCTTCATCATTGCAGGGGTGCTCATCCTGATCAT
>DAOWCM010000219.1 GCA_030639555.1 Candidatus Eiseniibacteriota bacterium
CGAATGGCCCTCGGTCGACCCGCGTCCCGTTCTCTTCCAGATGAGCCACGCGCCCCAGACAGCCAGCGCGACCGTGCAGGCGAGTCCCGCCTCGGGGCCGTAGCTTCCGCCCGTCAGCCGCGAAGCCGGCTCGATCTCCACCACGTCGAGCACTCCGTACAGCGGTACGCCGCTCACGGGGAGCGAGTAGAGGTATCCCAGCGAGAAGTTCCATGCCGTGTGGAAGCCGATGGGCATCCAGAGCGAGCCCGTGCGGAAGTAGAGTACGCAGAGGATGGCACCGATGCCGATGGTGTTGAAGACGCCGAAGGCGTCGGCGCCCGGGTTGAGACCGTGCATGACGGCGAAGATGACGGAGGACACGAGGATCGATACTGTTTTCCCCGCCCTGTCGTTCAGTCTCTGAAGGATGTAGCCGCGGAACATCAACTCCTCGTAGACGCCGACCGACAGGAAAGCCAAGAGCGCGCCCAGAAAATAGACCACCACACTGCTCCCCTCAGGGGCGGCGCGCGCGAATCCCTCCACGCGGATAGAGCCGACCGCCAGCGAGAACGTGAAGATGACGCCCAGTATCAGGACGGCGAGAGCCGCCCCCTTCGCGAAGTTCCCGAACCAGCCCCGGTGGAATCTCAGCCCGAGGTCCCTCAGGCGCTTCCTGTCGAGGACGAGCGAGAACACCCACGTGTAGAGGATCGTGTAGATTCCGCTCGCGACGACCAGGTGCAGGAGATAGGGCTCCATCACCTTGAGGATGCCCTCGATGTCCATGACGCCGATGGCCGCGAGTTCCTCCTCTATGGGCGGCATCTGGACGACCCCGAATCCCACGAGCAGACCGAGCGCCATCGCGAGCATCATCGAGATCACGACACCCACGACGAAGTAGCCGACGATGTAGAGAAGCACGCTGACGTAGGGGCCGAAGAGCGGTTGCCGCGGAGACGGCTGCACCGCGGCCGGGGGCCGTGCGAGCGCGGTCGTGCCGTCGTTCGCTGCAGCGCTGGTGCCCGTCGCGCTCGGTACCGGCTCGTCGCGGTCGTACTCGGGGGATTCCATTGGGGCTCCTCAAGATATGGTGTGACAAGCGCGTCGCCCGACGCGATGCGGCGGCACGGTCGCACGCTCTGGTTCACCAGCCGCGCGCGGTTCACGAGCAGCGCACGGCGAATCTGTCGAGATGATAGCGGTGGCGGGGTGCGACGCGCAAGGCCGATTGGCTAGTCCAGGTCGATGTCGAGGAACATCGCCGTGAGACGGCTAGGTGCTGTGTGAACGGTCGGCGTCTTCATTCCGATCGTCCCTGTGTGAGTGACTGCGCATGCAGGGTCCGCTCCCGGACGTCTGCGCTGCAAGCAGAGTCTACCGGTACAGCGCCTTGATGCCGCCCCAGCTGGTGTATTCCCTGCCGTCGTCTACGTTGCCGCGGCCAGGGTCTGAGAGGTCATACCATGTGCAGATCTCCCACATGGTCTCGCCGTAGGGCCCTGTCTCGCAAGGGTCCACGCAGAGGAAAAACTCAGAGGGAGCGGTCACCACGTAGGACATCCCTCCGTATGTGTTCACCCAGAGATCCACATCCTCCGTATGCACGTAGATGTCGTCCAGAGGGTCTTCCGGGTCCGCCCCCGTGTCGTGGACGACCTCCGTGTTGGTCAGCTCCAGAGAGATGCTCTCCACGTAGCCGTCCTCGCCGAACATGTTCTCGTGCATGGTCCGCTCGTCGGGCTTGTACCACTCCGGAGGAATATCGAGCTCCGGGTTGTGCACATCGTCTTCACAGGGGTAGAAGGTGAAGTCTCCCGACAGGCAGTCGAGGTAGTTCAGGGTATCCATCGCGACGTACGCGGCTTCGAGCTGGTCGATGACCTCGGCGGGGGAGGTCCTCCGCGACGGTTCGGAGAGGGACTCGAGGAAGCAGTACTTGATGACGCCCCAGCTGGTTCCCTCACGCCCGTTGCCCTGCCCCGTCCACTCGAGGTCGTGCCACTCGAACATCTCCCAGAGGACGCGCCCTTCGCGCTCCTCCGAGTCCACCACTGTTCTGAAGTAGAACTCCTGGGGGCTCGTTGCGAGGTAGGTCGTCCCTCCTGCGAGGCTGACCCTCAGATCCGTTTCTGCCCGGATGACGACCACGTCACCCGTCAGCATGCGCAGGTCGCCTCCGGGAATCGTCTCCACAGAAGCCACCGTGAGCGTGAGAGTGATCGACTCAACGTTCCACTCATCGCCGAACATGTTCTCGTGCACCTGCCGCTCGTCGGACTTGTAGAACCACGGCGGGAGCTGAGGCAAGTCGTGCTGGTCCGCTTCTGTGAAGTGGAACTTGAAGTCGTCTGAGAGGCATGCGAGATACTCGTCCAGGTTCAGGTAGACGTAGGCGCGTCCGAAATTCAGCACCACGTTCTCAGGAGACGTCGGCTCCAAGTAGTCCGGGTCGACCTCGCCGCTTGGCCCCGAGCTGTTGCTGCATCCGACGAGTCCAACGACACCGGCGGTGAGCAGTGCCACGATGAAGATGGTGGTGGTCCTGTGTGCGACGGTTCCCATGCGATCTGCTCCCGAGTTTGCCCTGCGGTTTGCCCCTGAGTGTACCCTGCGGTTTGCTCCCAAGTCTGCTATGCGGTCTGCTCCCGGACGTCTGCGCTGCAGCTACGGTCTACCGGTACATCGCCTTGATGGCGCCCCAGGATCTCTCTGAGCGCCCCGCCTCGGCACCCCGTCCCTCGCCTCCGAGGTCGAACCAGTGGTTGATCTCCCACCATAGTATGTCGTCGGGATCGGGAACCGGATTCGGCTGGTCTATGTCGATGCGCATGCGGAACTCAGATGGCGCCGTCGCGAGGAAGGTCAATCCCCCGTAGAGGTTCACCCGAAGCTCCACATCCACTACGCACACGCAGGTGTTGTCCAGGGGGTCCTCCGGAATGCCGTCGTCGTAATCAATGCTCACAATCGTGAGTGTGAGGCTGATGCTCTCAACGTCCGAACTGTCAGCGAACATGTTCTCGTGCATACGCTGCTCGTCGACCTTCCACCACACGGCGGGGATGTCGAGCTCGGGGTCATTCACATCGTCCTGACACGGGAAGAACTCGAAATCCTCGGACAGGCAGTCGAGATACTCCTCAAGGTTCATCTCCTCGTACCCGAGTTCGAGGTTGTAGACCACGTTCTCTGGAGACGTGCGGTCACGGAACTCCGGACCCGCGGGGATGTCGGGGCCGGAGCTCGGTGTCGAGCACCCGCCCACGAAGACCGCGGCGCACGAGACCGCGCAGAGCAGGGCGATGATGGTCCTCATGAAGTCCTCCGTGATGTGGTGGCGGGGCGAATCGACCCTCACAAAATTATCGCATAACTGATGTTGCCAATCAAGTCTGAGATGCCCGCAGGCGAGCCCCCGCGAGGCCCCGCAATCTGTCCACGAAGTTGACGCGGCGGGGTAACTCAGCAAGTCGCCCGCGGCGCCTCTCATCCTTCCCGCCGGCGGAATCACATGCGTTGTATGGGGTTACGAGTGCGGCCCACGGCGCATCCTCGTTCTGGCACGGCGGTTGTTACTACATAGGGTTCGAGCGCTTGCGTCTTGTACGAGACGGGGTTAGGGCTGGGTGGGGTTGACCCGAAAAGGGGCGGGACTTCTCTACCCAGCACCTGCCGAAGGCACTGGGCGACCCTCGGGCTCGGGGGCCGCGGGACGGCCCTGCGCGCGAGTTCCTCAAATGTCCTCGGCGCGACCGCAGCGGCGCGACCGTCCGCGGCGTGGCTGCCCTCAACAGAACAGTCTTGCGCCCTCTCGGGGCGTTGAGTAAACTCAAGCTCACGACGTCTGAGTACTTGGGCGCAGAAGCGGCGAGGTCCTCTTCGTAGCCGCGACGTGCGCCCAGGCTCTGCTGTTATACGCCGATGTGGCCCTGGACGCCGACTGGCGGAACACCGCGCACTGAGAGATCAATCAGGAGGTCCCCGATGAAGCGCTCCATCCTGGCCATTCTGGGTGTCATCTGCCTCATTCTGCCGACCGCGGCGTCGGCCGGGGACGGCTCCGCCGGTCTCGCGTTTCTCAAGCTGGGAGTGGGGGCCAGGGCCATCGGGATGGGCGAGGCTTACACGGCCGTCGACGGCGACGCGTCTTCCATCTACTGGAACCCGGCGGCCATTATCGATGTCGAGAGCGTCGACATCACGCTGATGCACACCGAGTGGTTCCAGGACATCCG
>DAOWCM010000043.1 GCA_030639555.1 Candidatus Eiseniibacteriota bacterium
ATACCAGTGGTTGATCTCGAGAGCTTCCCACGCGGGACCTGGGCTCGCGCCGGGCAAAGTGAACAGTGTTCCCCCTGCGTCGTAGGCAACGTAGAAAGCGTTGTACGTCGTGGGGAGCTCCGGGTTCACCCAGCTCATCAGATGGATGACGACTCCCACGCCATTCCACAGCGAGAAGCTGCCGAGATACTGCGAAGACGGGGCCGTTCCCATGAACGTCCCGCAGAAGTCGTAGGCAACCGTCTGGACGCCACCGGAGAAGTCGTTGTCGCGCTGGGCACGTGCGTAGTAATCGCCCGCCGGTCCGGTTCCGCCGACGAACTCGAGTCCTCCGGTCGGGTTCTGCGGAAGTCCGAGCGCGTTACCAGCATAGGTGTAGACGAGGTAGTCCACACTCAGCACACCCCCAGGCAGATAGAAACCATCCTGTCCGGTGAGCACGGTGCCTGCAGGCGAGCCGACGATGTACTCAAAGCCGGACTCGTAGTCGGCACTCGCAATCGGGGCGGCGAGAAGGCACGCACACACTGCAATCGCTAGCGCTCTCATTCTCCTGCCTCCTTTGGTTCGAGGATCGGTTCTCTCTCCTCCGTGAGCAGCGACTCCGCCCTCGGTACCGCGCTCAACCACTCACACGAGGGATAGCCCGTCCTGCGGGGCGGGCCTCTGGCGACTCCCGCTGCTGTGGTTCCTGTTGCCGTTGGGGTTGACGCCTGGAGTGAGAGCCGTTCTTTCATCGCACGAACCTCGTGCCGAGAAGGATGAGGCTCCGGAATCGAGATCGGAGAGGGAGGGCTCGTCAAGTCCACTGGGAAGAGCTCGCGTCACCCTTCAACCGTCTGTGGCTCAGTCATGATTCGAGTGATTTGATCCTCGCAGCAGTTGCTGATATTGTCAAGGATATTCCATCGAACATGCACCGCCCCTCACTTGGCGCTTCCAGGCAGAGAGCCACAATCAGCCCGCGTTCGCACCGATGGCCATCCTGGTGCCGGCAGCGACTCAGTTCCCGGCGTGCCGCGGGAGTGCCCAAGTTCGAAACTCGTCTACTGTGCCTCGCCATTATCGAGAGGGCCCGCTCATGGGAGCGGGCCCTTCCCATCTCACCGATCTTCGCGCAGGTCGTCTCTCCGCTCCCGCTCAATGACCGTGACCATGATCCACTCAGGGGGACAAACTACTGCCCGGCGCCACGCATCGCTCCGCGCACCCGGGCCATATGCGGCTCGACTAGAGGCCGCAGCCGCTTCCCGTCGATCTGGAGGGCCTGCTCGTATTCCTGCATCGCGTCGTTCAATCGGCCCTCGATGCAGAACCGGTCCCCTCGAAGGACGTGGACGAACCCGTTCCCCGGGTCGGCGGAAGCCGCGACGGCGAGCGCCCTCTCCATCTCGTCAAAGCGCCTGAGCTTCATGAAGATCCGTGCCTGCGAGAGCGCGACCTCTGCGTCCGGCCGACGTTCGAGGAAGTCGCCGGCGGCGCGCGCCGCCTCCTCTTGACGGCCCATGTGCTCGAGTATGATCATCTGTTGAAGCACTGTGTCCTTGAACAAGCCGCAGAGCTCCCGCGCTGCCTCGTTGGCCCGCAGAGCCTGCGCCAGCCGCCCGGCCCTCATGTGCCCGAACGCCTCGCCCATGAGCTCCTGGGCCCTGAGCACGGTAGACACGTCCGGGAGCGCGGCGCCTCCTCCGGAGGTGGTGGCGCTCACGTACCCGAGCGAGCGCAGTCGTTCGGCCTCCTCTGGATCGAGGACCCTTGCTCCTGAGGGGACGGTCTCGTCGAAGGTGGAGCTGACCGCTTTCAGCGCTCGGGTGAGCTCTTCCACCGCGTCGTCGGCCGCGGCGTACCGGTTCTCCAGCTCGTCGGGGTCTGCTCTGAGGTCGTAGTACTCGGGGGTTGGCCCCTGGACGAGCTTGTCGAGATGGCGCCTCATGCCGGTCAGCGGGCTCGCGTACGCCGAAAAGAACGGAAGCATCGTCTCAATGTACACGGCGCGCTCGGGCGGGGGAGTCTCGGTCACGAGTCCCATCCCATCGACGGGCGTGGTCACCGGCAGGCCGAGAAGTTGCTCAAGCGTAGGTCTCAGGTCCACGAGGCTCACGACGCAGTCGCCGACCCTGTAGGCCGCGTCGAATAGAGTTGGGCACGAGAGGTAGAACACGACGCGCATCGTGGCCCCGTGCAGCAGCACGCCGTGCGTGTTCTCTCCGTGCTCACCCAGGCCCTCGCCATGATCGGAGACCACCACGATCAGTGTCTCGTCAGTCAGTTCCAGGGTGTCGAGTTCATCGACCAGGCGTGCGAGATGCAGGTCGGCGTAGGCTATCTCGCCGTCGTAAGGACGCTCACTGAAGCGCTCTTGCCTGGAGTACGGCGACTCATAAGGAACGTGCGGATCGAAGTAGTGCACCCACGCGAAGAATGGCCTCTCCTCCCGGCGCGACGACCGCTCCCTGAGCCAGCCGACGACGGCGTCCGTAACGGCCGCCGCATTGCGGCGATCGACCACCGCGCTCGCCGGCGTGCCAGGAGGGCGCGTGACCGCGAACTCATACAGCCCGAACCCCTGGTCAAGGCCGTAACGCGCGTCCAATACGAAGGCCGATACGAAGGCCGCCGTCTCGTAGCCCTCGTCGGAGAGCGTCTCGGCCAGCGTCCGGTGCCGGGGATCGAGAACGAAGAGCCCGTTGTCCCTGATGCCGTGGTTGGGCGGATAGAGGCCGGTGAACATCGTGGCATGTGAGGGAAGCGTGGTTGGCGCGGGAGCCACTGCGTCCTCGAAGAGCGCGGCGTGCTGCGCCAGCGCATCGAGGGTCGGTGTCTCGGCGAGTTCGTAGCCGTAGCAGCCGAGTCTGTCGCTGCGGACAGTGTCGAGCGTCACCAGTAGCACGTTCATTCCGGCGGCGGCGCCCGGTTCAGCGAGCATGGAGAGAGATGCGACGAGCACTCCCTCGGTTCGCGTTTGGCTTTCGTTCCCGCAACCAGTGATTGCAAGAGCGGCTGCAGCCAGCGCCGCTACCAGGAAAAGCCGCGGCCGCACGGTTGGTGTTTGGCCTCGGACTTGCTCGCTCATGACGCCTCCGTTATTCTGATCCTAGCATGGCTCGGTCTCCTCGGTCAAGCCGACGACCAGTACGGGTATCGACGAGACGTCGCAAGCGCCGCGATTGCCGGTCGCTGGTTCGTCGCTGGCCTTGCGCTGAGCCTCTCGGCGTCGCGAACCGTGGCGAGACCTCGCCCTCGTACGGTAGTAACCAGCTCTGTTCCAGCCTAGCCGGCAGGAGAGCGGTCTCTCCTGCGTCGTTCGTCATCCTGACATCGAGGGCCTCGCCACCTTCGGCTGTCAAGATCCAGTGAAGCGATTGCTCGTCACCAGGATTGTCGAATCGGAATGTGGACGCGAGCGGCTCACTTGGCTGCCGGGCTCCAGGCTCATGCCGCAAGACCTGAGGGTACACCTGAGCAGGTGGATCGGTCAGCCTGTCAACGGGCTCTTTCGGGGTGGATCAGTCCACGCTTCCGAGGGGTCGTTCGAGGTCGGCTAGTCGAGGTATCCGAGGGTTCTCAGTGCCTCCTTCGTGCCCTCGTCCATCTCGGTCCGGCGGGTCTCCATCCTGCCGGCAAGCGCGTCCACGTTGATCGAAACGAGCTCGGACATGAGGGCGTTCCGAAGCTCGGGCATCTCGGTCGACAGGTCCTCCGTCTCGCCGGGATCGTTCGAGAGGTCGAACATCTGAACGCTCTCCCTGCCGCGTGACGTCGTGTGGACCAGCTTGTTGCGCCCCAACCTGATCGCCCTCGCATGCGCCTCCCCCGAGAAGCACTCGGCGTAGATGGGAGCGCCGCTCGGAGGCTCCTCGCTCGCTGCGAGGGCGGGCCAGAGGTTCCGTCCGACGAACCCGGCGGTCCCGATCGCGTCTCCAAGCCCGGCGGCCCCCATGAGGGTCGGCGCGAGATCGACGTGCCTCACCGCCGCTCTGATCCGCTTCCCGCCCTCGAGGTGCCGAGGGCACCACAGCACGAGCGGCACACGGATGAGCTCCTCGTAGAGCGAATGTCCGTGCTCCCACCCGCGGTGATCGTAGAATTCCTCTCCGTGGTCGGACGTGATCGCAACGAGGGTGTTCGCAGCAAGGCCACGCGACTCAAGTTCCCGGAGAAGACGGCCCAGCTCCTCGTCGAAGTACGCGATCGATCCATCGTACTGCGCGACCAGGTTCGTAAGCTCCCGCTCCGAAAGGGGCGGGCCCTCGAAGAACGGGAGCATGTCCCTCACGGACGCCGGAAACTCCGTGAGTCTCCTTCCATCGTAGTCGGGATCGAAGCGCGTGTCGAATGGAGGAGGAGGCACGAACGGGGCGTGCGTCTCCATATAGTGGAGGTAAGCGAAGAAGCTCGCGTCGGGAGCCTCGTCGATCCACTCGAGGAAGGCCGAGTTCAAGGAGGCGCAGTCGGTGCCCTCGTAGGCCGGTCTCGCGCCCGCCCGCGGCACGAGGATCTCCACCGCCTCGAGGAAGCGTCGGACGCAGAGGAGCCTCGGCACCCTGAACCCGAGCGCCATGCTCGCCTGGCCCAACACGGTGCGCCGCATCACGGGAATCCTCTCGAAATAGAAGAAGTCAACGCCTCGTCCGAAGCCGAAGAAGGGAGAGATCAACGGGTTCGCCGAGAAGATCGCCGTCCGGAGATTCCCTTTGCTCGCCTCCTCCATTAGGAGCGTCGCGCGCTCCGGAAGCGCGTCCTCCAGATACAGCACATTGTGGGTCGACGGATATAGGGACGTCACCATCGTCGCCGTCGATTGTTTCGTGAGCGGCGCGTGCGCGTACGCCTCGAGGAAGAGCTGGCCCTCCTCTGCCAGGCGATCGACAGTAGGGGAGGTTCGCCGTTCGTATCCGTAGCAGCCGAGGTGGTCCGGCCTGAGGGCATCCGGGACGATGAGGACAACGTTCAGTCCTCCCACCTTCGGCACCCCCTGGGCCTCCTCGCCGCGCCCGCCCCCCGGCCGTGCCGCAGCTGCAACAACGAGGGCGACCGTGAGGACGATTCCGGCCACGACGAGCGGCGAGCCCGGGCGGAGGCCTCGGCCGGCGATCCTCCGGCGCGCCACCCGGAAGAGGGCGAAACCGAGGGCGAGGCACGCCAGGAGGAGGACGCCGTCGAAGAGGATCGAGATGCGCGAGAGCATCTCCGGAAGGACGAACACGTTCATGTGAGCGCCGACGGTGACGAGCACGACGAGAAAGGAGACCGACGCGATGTGGAAGGCCTTCTCGTCCTCGGGACGCGGTCGCCGGCGACGAACGAGCACGAGCACCTTCACGACGAGCCCGAGTGCCAGGCCAACGACCCCCCACAGTACGACGTGGAAGAAGGCGACGGGGAAGAGATCGCCGGGAGAGACGAGGTTGCTGCCCCTCCGGATCATGACGGCGGCCTCGACGAGCCCCGCGATGCCGCCCTCCACCGCTCCCAAGAGGAGCGGGTAGAGTACACTCACGCCGCGCCCAGAGACTGCCGTCGCCTTCATCGATCCTCCTCCGGCCTCCGAGAGGTCGGCCTCGCTGGTCTCATCACTCGTTCCTCGATCCCGACAAGAGAGGGGTGTGTCGCTGCGAGTCTGGCGGCCGGCGCCCCGCGGCCGCAACTCCGGTGTCTCAACCCAGCGCTTCCGGGAGCTTTTCGAGACCGGCGCGAACGTCCGCGCCGAGATCGGACCGGATCACCCTTCGCCCCGTGCCGGGTAGCGCCTGCCGGTCCCCCGGTCCTGTGCGGCCTTTGGCACACCGGACAAGATCGCTGACTCCGGCATGCCTGGCACGTTGGGTATCGGGGCGTCGCGAAGCTCGCCGGCGATCAGCTGAACGAAGAGGCCGCTTCCACGATCGCCTCTGTGGAGCTGGCCCGTCGAGTGCAGGAAGCGCGGACCGTAGCCGATGGTCGTCGCAAGCCGACTCCCGTCTTGGTCGCGACGATGCACAGGGCCCGCTTCGGACAGAGGTGATCACTCTGCCGCAGGAGGGTGCTCTGATCGCTTGTGTCGAGAACGCCGAGCTCGAGCCCACCCTCGCTACGGAACGTCCTCTCAGAGAGCTCAAGTGCGAGGCTCGAGCCACCCATGTCCAGGACATGTGCGTGGGTGAAGCTCAGACTCGAGAGGTCGCAGGGCTACCTCCGGAGGCGAGCGCGGCGAGGGTGTCGTCAACGATCGGCTCATGCATCCCGAGCACGGCAGCCATGTTCTGGTCAGCGATCGTTTCCTCCGTCGATCCCCACGACCGAAAGCGGCCGCGAGCTCACCCGCTGGTCCTTAGGAAAGTCCTGTACGTGTCACCGAGGGCCTACTACCGAAGATCAAGCCGCTCGAGCACCCCCAGACGTACGTCGCTGACTGGCCGGGCAAGCTCACTGGGAAAACCCTTGACTTTGGACGATCCTAGCAGAAACGGTCCCCGATTTCAAGGAACGGTTCTCAATCAAGATTGAAGACCGCGACTCCGCTCGCTGCCGCGCCGGACCATGTCCTGTTCCGGTGTCCTGTCCGTTGACTCAGTGCCGGGCATCGTCCTTCGGCGCAGATGAACCGGACGTCTGATCCATCTCCGGCCACTCGTCCAGTCCGACCGTCTGATCGAACTCGGTGGCCGCCTGAGGCGGAGCGCGTGCCGCCAGCACCGCCGGTGGCACCGGTCGAGTTGGTCCGCCTTGGGCATGGTCGGGGACATCCCCCCCCTGGATGGCCGCATGCAGGTTCGCGGCACGAGCCGTTCACGCTCCTGGCGCTGCCTGTGCCATGGAGTGCAGCAACTCCCTTTCGCGCGGCTTCATGTCTAGGTCAAGAGCTCGAAACTCGTCTACTATGCCCCGCCGTTATCGAAGAGCCCGGTCCGTTCGGACCGGGCTCTTCGCTCTTCAGCATCTGACTGCCAGACTAAGCTGCCGCATCAGCTGCTAAGGCGTGTACGGCATGAAACCGATCGGGATGAACTCGTAGTCCACACCTGGTGTGACGGAGTGGGCAAACTGCGGCATCGGGCCCCCGTCCAGCGTGAAGCTGGTTCGGGCCGTATGCTTGAGCCACACGACCTTCGTCGGGTGCGGCATTCCGTCGGAGACACGCTCGAACTCGTGGTAGTGGACGTACCCGCGCGAGGCGTAGTCCTCAGCCTTGGACTCGGTCCACACGTCGATGATCCCGTGCACCTTGTACAGAAGCTCGCCGTCAGGGGCGTCGGAAGACCACCACTGTGGAGCACCGCCGGGACCGGTGTTCAGGTGCTTCCCTTCCACCTGCCCGGGGCCAGCCTGGACCCAGTAGTGTCCGGGGATATCAGTGGCGCCTCCGGGACCATCGGGGGCACCGGCCATGTAGTAATCCTCACCATCTACGTCGAATACGATAGCGTGCTCGAACTTGGCGCTAACAGGCGCCGCGATTGCGACTGCGAAGAGCATCGTCAGAACGACGAGAAGATTCAACGCCCTCATCCCAACCCTCCCTTTCTGTTCGTTCATCGCCAATTGGCCCCATTCCGGAGTTCCAATAGGATCTGGTGCGGGGTCGGTCTGCTGCCAGCTGCAGCACGTTGGTTTGGATGCGGTGGACAGGGTCGGGTTTCGACGGGTGTCGTCCGAGGGCCGGCTCACATGAGCGGGTCTTCTCTCTTTCAAAGCTGCCCTTGACCTCAGGGCAGCCTTGCTCTCGTATGATGTGGCCTGAGCTCATTGGGGAGCGATCCGCCTGACTGACGGCGAGGAGCGAGCATGGCGAACCGTTCAATCGTGTCTGACAGAGTGGCGAGGATAGGGAAGTCGGCGATTCACGAGATGACGAGGCTGTCGAGGGACGTCGAGGACGTAGCGTTCCTGTCCTGGGCGAAGCCGACCTCCGGCACGCCCGAGCACATCAACGCCGGCGCCGTCGAGGCGATACGCGGGGGTCTCTGCGGGGGGTACTCCGGGAACGCCGGGCTTCCCGAGCTGGCGGGAGTGGCCCTCGAGTACAATCTCGCGGTCATCACGGACGAGGCGTACGAGTATTTCACGTTCGATGGGCATGAGCACTTCAGCATCGGGTCGATCCCTGAGATGCGGGGACGCGTTATCAGCTGCTACACGTTCACCAAGACCTACGCGATGACCGGGTGGAGGATCGGCTACCTCCACGCGGATGAGGAGTTGATCCCGCAGATCACCAAGGCACACATCCCCCTTGCGATCTGTGCGCCCGTGGTGTCACAGTACGCAGCCCTCGCTGCCCTCAAGGGTCCGCAGGAATGCGTTGCTGAGTTCAGGGAGCACTATCGTTCAATGCGTGACCTGATGTGCGAGCGGCTGGATCAGCTTCCCCACGCGTTTCAGTACGCGAAACCGAGCGGTTCCTACCTGATGTTCCCACGAATCCTCCTGGACGAAGGACGGGATTCAGCGGCGTTCTGTAAGAAGCTCCTCCGCGAGGCTCGGGTTTCCACCACGCCCGGATCTGCGTTCGGGCCGACAGGAGAAGGCCACCTCCGGCTCTCTTTCTGTGTGACCGAGGAGGAGATCGACAAGGCCTTCGACAGGATGGAGCAGCACTTCGGTTGACCTCGGGCTCCGGCGAGTACCCTCTGCACGTGGAGTCTCTCGCCTCCCGGTGCTCCTAGCCCCTCAGCCCCCGCTTCGTCCACCACCTCGCGATGGTGAGCTGCTTCCTGAGAAGCCAAACGGTCAGCGGGAGAAGCGGTCCCTCGAACTCGGCCGTGACGTCCCGGAGAAGGTCGGGGATGGGGAGGTGCTGCGGGCACTTCTCCAGACAGGCGCCGCAGTCCGTGCACAGCGACGCCCCGGACGGCGGTCCACCGAAGACCCCGCCCGTGAACATCGCGTAGTTTCTGTGGGCTTGCTTGTCCTTGAGGGCGTACTTGCTGTTGTACATCTGTAGACACGCGGGGATCGCCACTCCCGCGGGGCAGGGGAGGCAGTAGCGGCACCCCGTGCAGTCGGCCTTCATGAGACCGCGGTACGTCTCTGCCACCCGGCGCACAAGCTCCAGTTCCCGTCCCGTCAGCGAGTTCGGCAGCGCCTCGCCCGCGATGCGGATGTTCTCGTCGATGTGTTTCTCGTCGTTCATGCCGGAGAGGACGACCTGGAACTCGGGGCGATTCCATACCCAGCGGAAGGCCCACTCTGCCGGTGACCTGCACACTTCCGCCTCGTCCCAGATCGTCTTGACCTCGGCAGGCGCCTCGCGTCCCAGAAGGCCGCCCCTGAGCGACTCCATCGCTACGAGGCCGAGGCCCTTCGCGGCCGCGTACTCCAAGCCTTGGGTACCCGCCTGCAGTTTCTCGTCGAGGAAGTTGTACTGGATCTGGCAGAATCCCCAGTCTCCGGCGTCGACAATCTCCTTGAATACCGGCAGGTCTCCATGGAACGAGAACCCCGCGTGCACGATGCGGCCGTCGGCCTTCGCGCTCTCGAGGAACTCCCGCACGCCGAGGTCCCGCATCTTGACCCAGCTGCTTCCGTCCAGTGCGTGGACCAGGTAGTAGTCGATGCGGTCGGTCTGGAGCTTCTGGAGCTGCTCTCCGAGGATGCGGTCCATGTCCTCGCGCGTGTTCGTCTGCCAGGGTGGGAGCTTGGTGGCGAGCTTGACCCTCTCGCGGTAGCCCGAGGACAGCGCGCGGCCGACGAACGGTTCACTGGCCCCCATGTGGTACGGGACAGCCGTGTCGATGTAGTTCACTCCACGGTCGATGGCGTCGCGGAGCTGCCGCGTGGCGCGCTCTTCGTCGATGCGGCCCCCCCTCTGGGGGAGACGCATGCAGCCGAACCCGAGGATCGAGAGCTCGTCACCGGTGCTGTCCATCCTGCGGTAGAGCATGGGGCGTCACCTCCGGGTCGGCTTCTCGCTGGCGGAGTCCGGGCAGACCTCCTGGCGGCAGAGTCTGAGGAGGTCTCAGACGCGCCGAGTCCACACGCAAGCCAGAGTGTCTCCCAGTATAGGCGACGCAGCAGGTCTCAGACAGGAAGAAGCCCGGCCCATGCGGACCGAGCTCCTTCCGTCATTCCTTCTGTCAGTGCTGCCGGTGAGTCGGCTGCACTGCCTCCGTGCTACTGGTACATCGCCTTGATGGAGCTCCAGGTCGCGTCCTCGACGGGGGTGGTCGAGTCCACGTCGTAGAACGTCACCATGTCCGGGTCGTACTGCTGCAGGACCGCGAGCACCATGCCCCACGATGCCGTGCCGGCCATCGTGCATCCGCCCTGAATGTCGTACTCGGGCAGGAAGGTGTGTACCCCCAGCGGGGTGCCGTCCATGTTGAACTGGAGGAGGTCACCAGTGTAGTCCGCCGTGGTCACCCACAGGCAGGCGTTCGCCCAGTCGTAGGCCATGCCGTAGCAGCCACCGATTACGTCGCCCGAGATCACCTCCCAGGCAGGTGTGCTGCCCCACACGCCGTCCCAGTGGCCGCGGTAGATGTACTCGCTGAACCCGCATGTGTAGAAGTAGTAGCCGTCGTACGCGAGAGCGCGGCACGGGGAGATCCCCGGTCCGTTGAAGTAGCCTGCGTAGCCGCCTGATGTGTCGAAGGCGTGGATCTCGGTGCTGTAGCTCCCGTACATGTAGGTGCCGTCGAAGCAGAGGTCGCGATGACCCCAGCCAGTCGCACCGGCGCCCTGTGAGAAGGTGAACATCAGGCTGCCCATGTCGTCGAAGAGGTAGAACTGGCAGGTCCCGGTCGTGTAGTCACCGGCGGCGACCCAGATGTAGTTCCCATCGAAACCGAGGCCGACGTTGTGTAGATCACCGAGATCCAGAGGGAACTCGTAGACGATGGCGAACGTGCCATCTGTCGCTGTCGGCGTGCTGCGGAATGTGAACTCGTTCGTTCCTGCGAAGCTCGCCGCGGCGAGCACGAATATGAACGCAACGCAAAGCGCTGTTCTCATGACCTCTCCCTTGTTGACGCCTCAAGCCAGACAATGGTCTCCATCCTACAAAGACCTGTCGTTTGCAGCTGAGTTCATCGATCACCCCCTCCTTGAGCCTGCGGCTCGCGCGAACAGGCGAAACCACGGCGTCTTGACAAGTGCCCACGAACCAGTCCGCTGCCTGCTGGAAGCGGATAAGGAAATGACTGCGCGGGTGAAGCCGCGACTACGTGATCGCCTTGGTCGG
>DAOWCM010000327.1 GCA_030639555.1 Candidatus Eiseniibacteriota bacterium
AAGACCCCAACCTGAAGGCGTTTCGGGCCGGGCTCGAGCTGTCCGAGGGGCTCCGGGGCTAGCGAGGAGAGACATGCGCAACCCGCTTCAGATCCTGGAACAGGACGCGCAGGTCCTCGCCAACCACAACCGACGCTACATTCACGCCGTTCGACGCCATCTCGACGCTGTTATCTCCAAACTGGAGGGACATCGCCAGGCCGGGCTTGTGCACCTCTGGCGACAGGCCGACGACTTCGCCGCGGAGATGGACGTGGTCGCGGGTGTCGGCAGCGACCTCAGGGAACAGCTCGCCTTCCTCGGGTGCTACTACTGCCTCCAGTTCCTCAGGATGAGCCTGGGGTGTCTGGACACGCTCAAACTCAATCTCGCATCGCCCATGGACAGGTCGGCCGTCGAGCGGCAGTTCATGCTCAAGACCGGCGTTACCTTCCGCACGCTCTCCGGCTGCTACATGACCAAGCTCCTTGAGCTGTTCCTCGCAGGCAAGGACGTTCCCAGGTATGCGGTCATCGGAGTGGGGACCAAGGCCGACCTTGAGGACATCGACGTGGGCGTCATCGACGATGACGGCGCCGGACGTGACAGTCTGAACGAGGCGGTCGCGAAAGTCAGCTCCGAGATGTTGCGGTACGCGACCAGCATGCACTTCCACATCTCCGAGCACGTGGGCGAGCGAGGCTACAGCGCCGCGATCCCGGAGTACCGCAAGATGCTCGACGGCGCCGTCCACGACTTCGTCCTGGTCAGTGAGATGCTCGGTGGAGCCCTCATCACCGGGGACGAGGCGCTCTTCCATGAGTTCCAGATGTCGATCGTCTCGCGGTACTTCCATCGCCCCAGCGAGGACCAGAAGTGGCACGAGGGCTATCTGCGCGGCATGCTCGGCGAGGTGCGGTCGCTTCTCAGCAGGCCCCTGGCGACAGAGCGCATCTACCCAAAGGACGACGGGCTCCGGACGATCAAGGGCCTCCTGGCCGTGCTCAAGACCATCTATCAGGTCGGCGAAGTCAACGCCTGGCGCATCTCCGACGCGCTGAAGCTGAAGATGCCGGAGCACGCCGGGACCCTGGACGACCTGGAGAAGTCCCTGAGCTTCCTCGAGGTCTTCCGCTTCATCTACCAGCTCGTAGTCGCGCAGGATGAGGAGATCTACCTCGACGATGACATCATGCGGGACAACCTGGACAATGTGGCGCGGATACTGGGCTACAGGCCGGTCGGCACCATCCGTCCCGGCACACATCTCCTGGTCGACTACTACGAGCACATCGAGAGCGTCCGCAAGAACGCGGCCTCCCTGATGCTGCTCTGCACGGACCATCTCAAGAGCACCACCGTCTTCGCGGACATGTTCTCTCCCTCGTACGAAGGCAATGTCCCGGAGGACTTCGCACGCCGGAGCGCCTTCTTCAAAGGGACGACGTACTGGCGGGATCTCATCGAGATGGTCAAGCAGGACGACAACCGCCTGCTCAAGCGGTACACTTCCGACCTCGATGCGCTGCCGGCCGCCTCAAGAGCGAAGATCGTCGACGCGCTCGCCGGTTGCGCCGACCACGCACTCGGCACGGTGATGGCGTTCATCACGATCCTCTCCGACAACAGGAACTGCCCGGGGTGCGGTCGGCTCTTCGAGGAGCTGAGCACGGCGTTCCGGAAGAGGCTCATGGACTCGCCCTACGGGGGGGTTCGCCTGATCGAGCTCTTCTTCAGATGGCCGAGGTTGATCAACCGATACCTGCTCAGTCTCGGCGACGATGCCGTGCGGGAGATGTCCGAGCTTCTCGACACTGATATCTGGGACCCGGAGGTCGTCCTGTGGCGAGACAGACTGCAGAGGCTGCTGGACGTCCACACCTGGTCCAGCCGCTACTTCCTGCGCTTCCTCGAGAGAGCCGGTGAGGAGTATGAGTCGTGCCTGACGAACCTGGACGATCAGAGCGCGCTCCGCGATATCTCCAGGGGCGTGATCGCGGCCGTCGATTCTGAGACCGAGTACGCCGCGAGGGCGAAGAAGCTGGGGGACTACTACGATCTCGAGTTCCTCCGCATCGGACTGGGTACGCTCTCCGGAGAGCCCGCGGCGCAGTCCGACGCGCAGTTCACTGCGGTCGCGGACACGTACATCGAGAACCTGTTCGACAGCTGCAAACGGGAAGTGGACAGGAACGAACGATTCCGGGTCTCCACCCACGACCTGCTGGCCGTCTATGCGACCGGGGGTCTAGGGCGCGAGCAGGCCTACGACGACGACTTCGATTTGATGATACTCCTCAATACCAGTCACGAGGACGTGCGGGCCTACGCCGACAGGATTGTGGCGAAGATGAACGTCGAGATCATCAAGAGGGGTACGCTGCCGCACTATAGGTTTGCCGACCACTTTGGGCACTACGTGACGACGCTGACGGAACTCCAGGAGTTCCTGGACGCGGATCGACCCGATGCCTTCATTGACAGGTCTCAGATCCTCGAGGGCAGGATGATCGTGGGCACGAAGCGGTTCGCGGAGGCTTACTGGCGGCGCATCGTCCGTGGGCGCCTGTTCACCAAGCGGCTGGACTACGTGACCAGTATGAGGAAGGAACTCGAGTCGCGTCACGCGGATGCGGTGGCGAGTGGTCTCGGGTCCACCGACGTCAAGGACGGCATCGGCGGATTGAGAGACATCCTCATGCTGCTTCTGATGTACAAGACCGCGTTCAAGATCAGGCATCCGGTCAACACGGGACTGCTTCCTGTCATAGCCAGGCGGGACTCCGCCCACGCGCAGGAGATGGCCTACCTGAGCGGCGCGCTCGAGTTCCTGAAGAACCTGAGAAGCGCCTACCGGCTGTCCGTCGGCGCTGAGGACACGCTTCGGCCCGAGTACTTCGGTATCGTCGCGTCTGCCATGGACCTGGACTACAAGGACGAGCCGGACGCAGCCGAGCGGCTGCTCGCGGAGTACGAGGAGTGCACCGCGAAGGTCGCTCTTGTGGTCAACACGCTATCGGCGGAGCTTGAGCGGGCGTTGGA
>DAOWCM010000037.1 GCA_030639555.1 Candidatus Eiseniibacteriota bacterium
AGGACGCCATGGCAAGACAGGCCGGCGTGCTGCGCGCGACGCGAGGTGACGACGAGTGAGCGGCCAGGGCAAGCGCATAGGGTGTGTGATCGTGGCGCACGGCAACGTCGGGCAGTGCTTGATGGAGGCGGTGCAGGGGATTCTCGGGAAGCAAGCGAACTGGGTGGCCGTGTCCAATGCCGGCATGGGTCTGGGCGATCTGAACGAGGCCGTAAGGAGTGCTGTGGCAAGCCTGGCATCGGAATGCGAGGTGGTCGTGATCAGTGACATGCCGGGCGGGAGCTGCCATCACGTCTGCCAGGAGATGGTGGCCGGGAGCGCGGGCACGCGTGCTCTCACGGGCGTCAATCTGATGATGCTCCTCGAGTTCTTCGTCAAGAGGGACCGCACCGAGGTGGACGAACTGATACAAACGGTCAAGGAGCGCGGCCGCGACGCCGTGCGCATCCTGTGATCATTGGGCCGAGGCACGGCCGGGGAGCTCGTCAATGCCGTTCGTGCTGGTGAGGGTGGATGACCGACTGATTCACGGCCAGGTGACGGTTGCCTGGGGCGCCCGGCTCTCACCCGAGCGCATGATTCTCGTCAACGACGAGATCTGTTGCTGCGACTGGAGGTGCGCTCTCTACGCCGAGACCGACGCCATGGGAGTGCCCGTGTCGGTGGCAACGAGCGAGGGGTTTGCCGAGGGGCTCAAGACCGGCAAGTGGGACGACGAGCGGACATTCCTGATCGTCGAGAGCCCTCGCGATCTTCTGGCGCTCATCAGGAGCGGCCTCGATGTGGCGGAGGCGAACATCGGAGGAATGCACTACGCCGAGGGAAAGTGCGAGCTTCTCCCTTATGTCTTCGTCGATGATGAGGACGTTGCGGCCATGAAGGAGATCATGGCGGGGGGCACTAAGCTCACGGCCCGCGACGTTCCACAGGCGCAGCCGCGGGACCTGGCCGTCCTGCTGCGGGCGCTCGGAGAGAAGTGACGGCGGGTCTTTCAGGAGCGGCAGCCCATGCACGGTGTCACGCTTGTCCTCTGCATACACAACCACCAACCTGTCGGCAACCTGCCCGGCGTGTTCGAGGACGCCTATAGAACGGCCTACCTTCCGTTTCTGGAAGCGATCGAAGAATTCCCCGAGATTAAGATCGTGCTTCACAACTCCGGCCCGCTGTTGGAGTGGTACGAAGACCACGCCCCGGACTACCTCGAGCGAGTGCGGGCGCTGGTGGCGAGGGGGCAGGTCGAGGTCCTGGGAGGGGGCTTCTACGAGCCGATTCTCTGCGCGATCCCGGAGCGCGACGCGCGCGGGCAGATACGGATGATGACGGACTACGTATCCGACCATTTCGGGAGGCGCCCTCGGGGGATGTGGCTGGCGGAGAGAGTCTGGGAGCCGCGTCTGGCCAGGACCATCCACGAGGCGGGTCTGGAGTACCTGCCGCTCGACGACTACGAGTTCCGCCTCGCCGGGATCGAGGACGAGGATCTGGTGGGGCCGTTCCTCGCGGAGGAGCAGGGCGCCGCGGTCCGGGTCTTTCCGATCAGCAAGAAGTTGCGATACGCGATCCCCTTCGCCGAGCCCGAGGAGACGCTGAACGTGCTCCGCTCGGTCGCCGAGCGTGGCTGTGGCCACGTGGTCGTGTTCGGGGACGACGGGGAGAAGTTCGGCGTGTGGCCGGGTACTCACGAGCACGTTCACACGAATGGATGGCTCAAGCGCTTCTTGAGGACGCTCTCGGAGAATCGCGATTGGGTGACGACCACGACCTTCGCGGAGGTCGTCGACGACACGGTTCCCAGAGGGCGCGCATACCTGCCTACGTCGTCGTACCCCGAGATGATGGAGTGGGCCCTGCCCACAAAGGCCAGGCGCAGCTACGCGGCGTTCCTGGGCAAACTCGGCGACGAAGAACTGCTGGAGGAGTGGGGCCCCTTCGTTTCGGGGGGGACCTGGAAGGGCTTCCTGTCCAAGTATGATGAGTCGAACCTGATGCTCAGGAAGATGATGCGCGTCAGCGAGAAGATCGCGGCCGCGCAGCGGACTTCCGATGTCCTTGAGTCGCTCGACGGATCCGCGGGCGCCGTGAAGTCGGTGGACGGCGGCGCCGTCACGGTGGAGACGGCCGTGCTCGAGGAGGCGAAGCGTGAGCTGTGGCAGGGGCAGTGCAACTGCGCCTACTGGCATGGGGTCTTCGGCGGGCTGTACCTTCCACACCTGAGAGCTGCCATTTACGAGCACCTCATCAGGGCCGAGCGGCTGATAGATATCGCTCGGGGCCGGACGTGGGACCATGTCGAGGTGACCGACCACGACATAGACGGACGCGACGAGGTCTTGCTTGAGTCACACAGCGCCAACGTGTACGTCGCTCCCTCACGAGGGGGCACCATCTTCGAACTCGACGTCCGACAAGCGGACTGGAACGTACTGGCCACGATGTCTCGTTACGCGGAGGCGTACCACGACGACATGCCTGCCGACCGCGACGCCGAGTACGGAGAGGGTACGGGGAACATCCACGACGGATTGAACGTGAAGGAGAAGGATCTGGGTAAGCTCATGCGCTCCGACTCGCACGCCGCTGTCGCCGCGATCGACCATTTCTTCGCACCCGACGTCAAGCGCGGGGAAGTGGAGGCCGGGGGCGGCGAACTCGGCGACTCCGCGTGGGGTACTTACGAGTTCGAACTCGGTCGACGCAACGGTTCGATCGGAGTGGAGATGAGCAGGACCGGGATCGTGACGGTCGCTGCAGGCGAGTGCCGGGTCCTCATCAAGAAGTGCATCTGGCTCACTGATGAGGGAAGGGTGCGTGTCGAGTACGACCTGACACCCGACGATGACCTGGACGTCCTGTTCGCGCCCGAGTGGAACCTGTCGTTTCTCACGCCCGAGAAAGAGTGGGTGTCGTTCCATACGGACGACACGGACGGCAGCGGACTGAGGAGAAGAAAGACCCTGAACGCCGTCGGCGCGATGAGAGTCGACGATCGCCTCAGGGGGCAGCGGTTGTCCATTTCCTGTGAGCCCGCGGCCGGCGTCTGGACTTGGCCTCTGGATACTGCCTCCCGTTCCGAGGCGGGGCTGGAGCGGGTCTTCCAGGGACTCACGCTGGTCACGCACTGGCCCATCAGGGTCGGGGGCGGAGAGCGCGCGAGTTTCGCGGTGGAGTTCGAGTTCTCACCGCTGTCAGCAGAGTGACGGACCCCTTGAATGGGCCGCGTGTCGCGAGACCGGTGGGAACGCGGCGCGTGCTGTCTGAAGGCACGGAAGCAGACGCATGTCTGAGATTCAGATCATAGTGGTTCTGTCCCTTCTGGGCGGGGTCCTTTCGGTCGATGCGACCGCGGCGCTCCAGGTGATGCTCTCCCAGCCACTCGTGGCCGGGTGCATAGCCGGGGTGGTTGTGGGGGACCCGGTTCTCGGGCTCGTGGTAGGCTCAACGCTTCAGCTGGTCTGGATCGGAGTGCTACCTGTCGGGGCGGCGCCCTTCCCGGACGGTGCGGTGGCAGGCGCGGTCGGTGTGGGTGTCGGGGCCATTCTCGTCGGCTCGGGCGTGTCTGAGGGGCTGGCGGTGGGGGCGGGCGTGATCGCCGGCCTGACGGCCGGCGCGTTGGGGCAGGGAGTCACGTCGCTCGTCCGCAGACTGAATGTGAGGTACTCCGCCATCGCCGAATCGCGGGCGCAGCAAGGGGACGCGCGGGGTGTGAAGATAGCGGTCGCGCTGGGGCTCACCACGCGATTTGTCACGGCCTCGCTCCTGGCCGCGGCAGCGCTGACGGCGTCTCTGCTGCTCAAGTCCCTGGGTTCGTTCACGGTTGGCGGGGTGTTTCCCACGGCCTTGTGGGCAGCACCCGTAGCCGCGGTGGCGGTCGCCGTCGGGGGGAAGGACAGAAGAGAGAGCTGGTTCCTGGCCGCGGGGTTCGCCGCCGGGCTTGTGCTGGTGGTCAGTTTCTGAGCGGAGGCTCCTTGGCTGGACATTCTGATCTGGAGATTCCTCGAACTCTGACGCGCGGGGAGCGCGCGGGGATGCTCTGGCGTTCGTTCTTCCTGCAGTCCGTCTGGAATCCGCGCGGGATGCAGAACGTCGGTTTCTGCTTCACGATGCTCCCGCTCCTTCACAGGTACGGGGAGGGCAAGGACGGGAGAAGCGCGTTCCTGCGGCGGCACCTGGAGTTCTTCAATACGAACCCGACGCTTGCGTCGTACGTCCTCGGAGCCGCGGCGGCTCAGGAAGCGGCCGGCGCGGACGCGTTGTGCGTGACGTCGGTGAAGAAGGGGCTGGCGAGCCCGCTCGGTATGGCTGGCGACGCGCTGCTCTGGGGGGCTCTTCGCCCCTTTGCCGGGGCCGTTGCGGTTCTCCTGGCGCTTCAGGGGGTCGTGTGGGCGCCTCTGGCACTTCTCGTGATCTACAACGTGCCGCACCTCGTCCTGAGGACCAGAGGGCTCAGGGTGGGGGCGGCGGACGGACCGGCCGCCGCCGGAGAACTGACAGGACCGGGTCTCAGAGCGGCAGTCCGGTGGACTAGAGCACTGGCGGCCTTCACCGTGGGACTGATTCTCGCGAGGGCCGTGGTGGCGGGGGGGGCGGTAGAGCCCTGGAGGGTCCTGGCTGTGGGTCTCTTCTTCGTACTGGCGTACGCGGCGGGCAGGGCAAGGGTGCCGGCAACGCTCGTCGCCCTAGGTGGAGCGGCGGCTGGTGTTGTTCTGCTCTTGACTGGGCTGAACGGGGGATAACTTGACAGAGCGCACGGTGGTTCTCGCAAGTAAGCACGGCCTGCACGCGCGGCCCGCCGCAGATCTTGTGCGGCTCGCCGGTCGTTTCAGGTCTGACGTGAAGCTCACCAAGGACGATATCACCGTCGACGCGAAGAGCATCATGGGCGTGATGATGCTGGCGGCGGAGTGCGGGAGCGAGGTGGTCGTCACCGCCGAGGGGCCCGACGAGATCGAGGCGATGGAGGCTGTGGTGGAGTTCCTGGAGACAGACTCAGAGTAGAGGCGGTTTGCGTTTGATAGACATCAAGACGATAGGTAAGACCGAGGTTCTCAAGGGCGTGCCGGCCTCACCCGGCATCGTCATAGGCAAGGCGTTCGTGCTGGACACGGAGCGCCCGCACGTCGAGGAAGTGGAGATCGAGGCTGATGAGATCGAGGACGAGATAGAGGCCTTCATGTCCGCTATCGGCGAGACCACGCGCGAACTCGAGCGGCTGAGAGGCGGACTCGAGGAGACGCTGGGGGAGTCGCACGCGCGGATCTTCGATGCACACCTGATGATCCTCAGGGACTCGATGGTGATCGACGGAACTCAACGCCGCATCCGCGAGGAGCGCCAGAGCGCGGCCTTCGCTCTGACCGAGACCATAGGTCAGGTCACGAACGCGATGGAGCGCACCCGGGACGAATACCTGCGCGAGCGCGTGTTCGACATAAAGGACATCGAGAGGCGTCTGCTGCTGAGGCTGCTCGGCCGCAGGCAAAGGTCACTGCGCCATCTGGACGACGACGTCATCGTGTTGGCCCGCGAGCTGGCGGCGACGCACACGGCGTCGATGCACGAAGAGCGGGTCACGGGCTTCGCAACGGACGTCGGCGGCCGCACGTCGCACGCGGCCATCATGGCGAGATCTCTGCAGATACCCGCGGTCGTCGGCCTCCACGAGGCCACGAGTGTCATCAGGCAGGGCGAGAAGATCATCGTCGACGGGACGCTCGGGCTTCTCATCTACAGATACGACGAGGCGGTGCTGGAGTACTACCAGGACCGCCAGCGGACGCACGAGGAGTTCGAGAAAGAACTCCTGGCGGACAAAGATGCTCCGGCCGTCACCGTGGACGGACGGCGATTCGAAGTCGCTGCCAACATCGAGATTCCCGACGAGGTCCGCGCGGCGATCTCTCACGGAGCCGAGGGGATCGGGCTGTTCAGGACCGAGTATCTGTTCATCACGGGGGACGAGATCCCATCTGAGGACGAGCAATACGAGGCCTACCGCGCCGTGGTGTCGCTGGCGGCCCCCGCCACGGTAGTCGTGCGGACGGTCGACCTCGGGGGCGACAAGTTCGGTCCCACGGGCGCTCCCGAACCTGAGGCGAACCCGTTTCTCGGGTGGCGGGGAATCCGCTGCAGCCTCTCGCAGCCGCACCTCCTGCTGCGCCAGCTCAGAGCGATCCTTCGGGCCAGCGCGCACGGGAACGTCAAGATAATGCTGCCGATGATCTCCTCGCTCCACGAGGTCAGGGACGCCAGACAGGTTCTGGAGGCGGCGAAGCAGGAACTCCGGGCACGCGGGCAGGAATTCGATGACAACGTCCCGCTGGGTGTCATGATCGAGACGCCTGCCGCGGCGATGATAGCGGACGAGCTGGCGGAAGAGGCGGAGTTCTTCAGCATCGGCTCCAACGACCTGGTGCAGTACACGCTGGCCGTGGACCGTGGCAATGACAACGTGGCCTACCTCTACGACACGTTCCACCCGGCAGTGCTGAGGCTCCTGGATAGGACGGTGCGGGCGGCGCGGAAGCACAAGACGTGGGTCGGGGTATGCGGCGAGATGGCGGGAGACCCGCTCGCCACATTGCTTCTCGTGGGGCTCGGGGTGGACGAGCTCTCGGCCGCCCCTGCCGTGGTACCGGAGATCAAGAGCATCATTCGCTCGACGAGCTACGGTTACGCGCGCCGCGTCGTGGCCAAGGCGCTCAAGATGAAGACGGGCTCGGAGGTTCGTCGGTACCTCGAACAGATATTCAGAGTCAAGTTCCCGAAGATAAGCGAGACGGAGATGATCTCATGAGCATACTCGAGGATCGGGAGAAGATGTTCGCGAGCGATCCCGCCGGAATGCATGGTCACCTGGAAGGTTTTCCCGATCAGCTGAGAGAAGCCGTCGCCATAGGACAGGAGACGCCGCTTTCGGTGCGGGGGGAGGGCATCACTTCCGTTGTGGTCGCTGGGATGGGAGGGTCGGCGATCGGCGGCGAGCTGGCCGCCGGCTACCTGGCCCGGAGCATGTCCGTCCCGCTCTCGGTGGTCCGGGGCTACTCGCTTCCCGCGTACGTCGGTCCCTCGACGCTTGTGTACGTGTCCAGCTACTCGGGCAACACTGAGGAGACGCTGTCCGCCTACGCCGAGGCGCGGGAGCGGCGGGCTCGGATCGTCTGTTCGACCACGGGAGGAGAGGTAGGCAGGGTCGCGGAGGAATCGGGACACGACATCGTGCGCGTGCCGACGGGCTACCCTCCGCGCGCGGCGCTCGGATTCGGCCTGGTGCCACTGCTTCTTGTCCTGGGGCGCCTCGGTCTGGCGCCGGACCCGGCGGGCGATATCGATGACACCATCGGGACCGCGCAGGTGGGCGTGCGGCGCCTGGGCCTGGCCGTGCCGTCGCGTGAGAACGAAGCGAAGGAAGTCGCATCGTGGCTATTCGGGCATGTTCCGGTGGTATACGGGACCGCGCCTGCTACTGCGGTCGTTGCGAACCGCTGGTGCGGGCAGTTCTCCGAGAACTCCAAGGTGGTCGCGCACAGAAACGAATTACCTGAGATGAATCACAACGAGATAGTAGGATGGAGTGGTACGCGCCCGATGGGAGGGGACGCCCGGGTGGTGTTCCTTCGCGACGAGGACGACCACCCGCGCATCGTGCGCCGGGTCGAGATTACGCGTGAAGCGATAGCGGCGACCGGCGTGGAAGTGCGGGATGTCGCAAGCCGGGGGAAGACAACTCTCGGCAGGCTCATCTCGCTGGTGCAGCTCGGCGACTTCGTGAGCCTCTATCTCGCGATGCTCGGTGGTGTCGACCCGACACCCGTCATGCCCATCGACAGACTGAAGAAGGAACTGGCACGTTTCTAGTGAACTCGCGCGGTTCGGAAGCAGGGCCGGTGTGAAGGTCAGTCCGGCCCTTCTGAAAGGAATGCCTATGAAGGCCATCATCCCTGTCGCAGGAATCGGAACGCGGCTCAGGCCGCACACGCACACGATTCCGAAGGCACTGGTTCCCGTAGCGGGGAAGCCCATCGTCGGCCACATCCTTGAGGAACTGGCGCCGCTCGGCGTCAAGGAGATCGTTCTGGTGACCGGGTACATGGGTGACCGGGTCAAGGATTACGTCGCTGAGTCCTTCCCGTACCTCGAGGTCTGCTGCGTTGAGCAGGAGGAGCGGCTGGGGTTGGGGCACGCCATCTACCTGACGAAGGAGTGCGTGGGGGACGGGCCTGTTCTGATAGTGCTGGGCGACACGGTTGTGACAGCGGATTACTCGGCCTTCGTTGGAGGGGGGCGCACGCTGATCGGCGTGAAGGAAGTGGATGACCCACAGCGCTTCGGTGTCGTCGAGGCGCGGGAAGGGCGCGTCATGGGCCTGGTGGAGAAGCCGGACGTGCCGCCGAGCAACCTGGCCATCGTTGGCCTCTACTACATCGTCAACTCGCCGCTCCTGTTTGAGTGTCTGACGGAGGTCGTGGAGAAGGACATCCGCACGAAGGGCGAGTACCAGCTGACGGACGCGCTCAAGCTGATGCTGGAGCGCGGCGAGGACATGGGTGTCTACCCCGTGGACGGGTGGCACGACTGCGGGCTTCCGGAGACGCTTCTGGACACGAACAGAGTGCTCCTCAAGCGCTCGGGGGGCAACGGGAAGAGCATCGAGGGCTCGATCATCCTGCCGCCCGTGTCCATCGACCCGACCGCCGTGATCGAGAAGTCCGTCGTGGGGCCGTACGTCTCGGTCGCGGCGGGCGCGACGATACGGGACTCGGTCGTGCGCGACAGCATCCTGAGCAGCGGAGCGATCGTTGAGATGAGCCTGCTCAGCCGCTCGCTCATCGGTGAGGGGGCGGTGGTGAGGGGGCACTTTCAGAGACTGAACGTAGGAGATTCATCAGAGATAGAGATGGGCGCCTGACCTCTGTGCGGGACCGGCTGTCATGCGATTCGACATGAACGGAGGGCACGTTTGGAGAAGCACCTTTTCACATCCGAATCTGTGACCGGGGGACACCCCGACAAGGTCGCGGACCAGATATCGGACGCCATCCTGGACGGCATTCTCGCCCAGGACCCGGTGGGGCGCGTGGCGTGCGAAACGCTCGTGACCACGGGGATGGCATTCGTATCAGGAGAGATCTCAACGAAGAGCGCGTACGTCGATATCCCGACGGTGGTCCGCAACACCATCAGGGACATCGGCTACACGGACGCCTCGTACGGCTTCGACTGGGAAACGTGTGCGGTGGTGACGGCGATCGGGGAGCAGTCGTCCGATATCTGGATGGGCAACTCGACGGGCCACGCTGTGCACGAGGGTGGTGCCGGCGACCAGGGGATGATGTTCGGCTACGCGACGACCGAGACGAAGGAACTCATGCCCATGCCCATCCACCTGGCGCACAAGCTGGCACGCAGGCTGGCGGATGTGCGGGAGGACGGGACGGTCGAGTACCTTCGACCCGACGGGAAGACGCAGGTGACCGTTGAGTACGAGAACGGTAAGCCCGCCAGGATCGACACGGTGGTCGTGTCGACGCAGCACCATCCGGACGTCAACATGGATTCGCTTACTGAGGCTGTTCGCAAGCACGTGGTGGAACCGACGCTCCCGGCCGAACTGGTTTCGGGAGGGGACTACAGACTGCTCGTCAATCCCACGGGGCGCTTCGTCAGGGGCGGCCCTCACGCCGACTGCGGGCTGACGGGTCGGAAGATCATCGTCGACACCTACGGTGGACTGGGAAGCCACGGTGGCGGCTGCTTCTCAGGGAAGGACCCGACCAAGGTCGACAGATCCGGCTCGTACGCGGCCAGGCACGTGGTCAAGAACCTGGTGGCGGCCGGCCTGGCTCTGCGCTGTGAGATCCAGATTGCGTACGCCATCGGTGTGGCGGAGCCCGTCTCGATCATGGTGGACACGATGGGAACCGGCGAGGTCGCCGACAGCGAACTCGTCAGGATCGTGAAGAAGCACTTTGACCTCAGGCCTGCCGCCATCATCGAGCGGCTCGATCTCAGACGACCGATCTACCTCGCGACGGCTTCCTACGGCCACTTCGGCCGCGAGGAGTCGGACTTCACGTGGGAGCGCACGGACATGGTGGACGATCTCAAGAGGGGATAGGTTCATGGCAAACGACATCAAGGACGAGACGTTGGCACCGCGGGGACGCGACAGGACCGAGTGGGCGGCTCAGACCATGCCCGTGCTCGCGAGCATCGGGGAGCGCTTCGCACGAGAGCGACCGCTGAGCGGTCTCACCATCGGAGCGTGTCTGCACGTGACCACAGAGACGGCCAATCTGATGATAGCGCTCAAGGCCGGTGGGGCGTCTGTCTCACTCTGTGCCTCGAACCCGCTGTCGACACAGGACGACGTCGCGGCCCACCTGGCGGTGGATCACGGGGTGTCGATGTTCGCCGTCAGGGGTGAGGACAACGAACGCTACTACGATCACATCCGGACGATTCTCGATGAGGGACCGTCGATCACGCTGGATGATGGGGCCGACCTGGTCTCGACCATCCATAAGGAGAAACGGGAGCTCATACCGCGCCTCCTCGGGAGCCTGGAGGAGACGACCACGGGAGTCATACGGCTTCGTGCCATGGAGAGAGACGGAGAGCTCAAGGTCCCGGTTCTTGCTGTGAACGACGCCGACACCAAGCACATGTTTGACAACCGCTACGGCACGGGTCAGAGCACTATCGACGGGATCCTCCGCGCGACCAATGCGCTCCTTGCCGGAGCGACGCTCGTGATCGCGGGCTACGGCTGGTGCGGGAGAGGGCTGGCGAATCGGGCGCGCGGCCTGGGTGCGTCCGTCGTGATCACGGAGGTGGATCCGCTCAAGGCGCTGGAGGCGACGATGGACGGGTTCCGCGTGATGCCGATGGACGAGGCGGCGCCGCTGGGTGATATCTTCGTGACCCTGACTGGCGACATACGCGTGCTGACCGGACGCCACTTCGAGGCCATGAAGGACGGCGCGGTGGTCGCGAATTCCGGGCACTTCGACGTCGAGATCGACAAGGAAGCGCTCCGTGCGCTTTCGACGGACGTGCGGACCCCTCGTGACTCCGTGGAGACGTTCGTCCTCGCGGGCGGCAAGCGGATCAACCTGTTGGGTGAGGGCCGACTGATAAATCTCGCGGCGGCTGAAGGACACCCCGCGGCGGTCATGGACATGAGCTTCGCCAACCAGGCGCTCTGTTGCGAGTACCTCGCGGGATTGCCGGAGAAGCTGCCTGTTGGGGTGCACACTGTTCCCAGGGAGATCGACCACGGAGTGGCCAAGCTCAAGCTCTCGTCGATGGGCGTTGGCATAGACACGTTGACACCGGAGCAGGTCGAGTACCTGGCGTCCTGGAAGGTGGGCACGTAGACGGAGCCCGGCGCGGTGACGGTCCTCCCGCGTGGAGGGATCTCTACTTCGGGGCGCGGATGAGGAGAGCCACACCGACTCCCGCGAAAACGATGTTGGATATCCACGCGGCCAGCCAGGGCACGAGTATGCCCTGGTTGCCCAGTACCTGGCCCACCTGCAGCACCCCATAGTAGAAGAACGAGATGGTGAGGGCGGCGGCAAAGGAGAGCGCGAAGCCGCTCCGTCGCGCTCCGGCAGCGAGCGACGCGCCAAGGAGCGTCATTATGATGATGACGAACGGGAAGGCGATCTTGAGGTGTAGCTGCACTGCCAGATCACGGGGGTCGTTGCCGCTCGCCCGCAGCTTCACGATGTAGGATTGGAGTTCGCGGAACGGCATTTCGTCAGGCCGGAGCTTGCGTACGCCGAGTTCGCTCGGGAGTGGTTCTGAGTAGCCCGGTTCGAGCCTGTCGAAGCTGGTCGCTTCTTCACCGTAAGGGGTGAAGAAGCGTTGACTTCCCTCGTAGAAAACCCATTGATCGTTCTCCCAGACCGCGG
>DAOWCM010000131.1 GCA_030639555.1 Candidatus Eiseniibacteriota bacterium
ATCAAGTACTTCATGGAGGCCTCCTTGGTCAGGTCCGCCGCCAGCGATTCCTCACCTTCCGCGCGCGCGGGCGCCTGAGTCGTGGCGCTCTCGGGACCACGACCCCGCCGAGCGCTCCGCGCACTTCCACCACACAAGCACAGATTGTCAGAGTGGTGAGCGACGGTCAAGAGGAATCGCGGCGCACGTCCGATTCGGGCCTCCGCGCCCGCCCCTCGTCGTTTCCGCGGGGATTGCGGTTCTGAGGCGCGGCGAACGCAGCCGGCCGTTCTGTCCCGGGCCGATCCGAGAGCAGGCACGAAGCAGAAGGGGCCCCGTCTGATGACGGGGCCCCTTGTTCTTACTCGTGCTTGCTGCGTCGTCCCTCTCAAGGGACTGAAGGCTCTACCTGTAGAGAGCCTTGATGTTCGTCCAGCTCGACTCCTCCACCGGCGACACGGGCTCGGGGAAGATGATCGTCGCGTGGGCGGGAGCCGTCACCGTGATATCATCGATCCAGAAGTCCGTGTGGTCGGGGTCGTTCGTCGAAGGCGTGCTGTAGAGACGTGACTGGATCACGAGACCGTCGTGAAGACCGCCGTCGGCCCAGAAGGTCCAGGAGTGCGTGACCAGGTCCCAGCCCTCACCGGCCGTATAGGCATCGTTGCCGCCGGCGCTGCCGGAGTAGCTGTTGATGTCTCCACCGGTCTCGGTGTAGCTGCCCCAGATCCTCTGCGAGGGGCTCGCGCCCGGCGAGGTGTCGAATCCGTAGAACATCGCATCGACGATGTCGCCTTCCTGCAGGCCGACGACCCAGCAGAGGAATGCCTGCGGCGTGCCGGTATGCGGATCCTCGGCCACGTGCAGGTAGTAGGTGCCATCAACGGCGCCCGGGCAGGTGTAGTCCGGGAGCGTCGAGCCCTGCGAACCGGTCTGCGGGCCGCTCACGTTCGTGTCACAGCACAGATTGCTGCCGTAGAAACCGAGGATGGTGCCGCCGTCCTCCCAGCTGTAATTGAGCGTCTGCTGCGCAAACGCGGGCACGGCGATCAGAACGAGAGCAATCACAAACAGCTTCTTCATCTCTTCCTCCACTGTAAGAGTGAACCTCTCTCAACGATCATGCCTCACTCACAACACCGGCCCGCATGTCATCTGCTGCCAGGCAGATCGCCGAGCCGTATTCGTCATCAAACAGGTCCCGTTACCACCTCCTTGTTTCGGGCCTGCGGACCGCTCGACCCACGCTCGGGCGACCGGACCCTCTCCTGTGTCACGGATATGCGTATCCGGCCGCGTCCGCGTGCCTCGCTGAACGCAGCTCGGTGCCTTCTCTAAGCAGGTACATTATACCACAAGGTTGGAAAATCCGTCAAGCGCAAGTCTGAGACAGGAAAGCGGGGATATCGCGGGCAGACTGCGCCCTGGCCGGGTCCGGCTCTCGGCGAGTCCCTACGAGTTCTCCTTGACGAAGGCAGCTATGGAGCGGTCGTAGGTCCGCTCGGCGGCCTCGCTGAAGTAGCACGCCGGAAGCTCTCCGAGCCTCTTGTGGTAGGCTATGCACTCGCAGCAGATGCCCTTGCGGCTGCAGGGCTCGTAGCTGCAGTTGCAGCGGGCCAGATTGGCCTCGCGGCCGGGGCAGTCCTTCCCCATCGGCTCCTCCCCCCTGGTCCGGCCCGTGAGATCCCGATCCGGGCCAGAAATGGAACGCCCGGCGGGGGTTGTCCGCCGGGCGTTCGGTGATCACGGTCCTTCGCTACACGATCTTCGATCTGTGGCGGTCCTTGAGCTCGCCCGTCTTGCCCTTGTTCCACCCGCTCGTTCGGGAGAAGTAGCCCGTGACCCTTGTTATGTGGTCCACGTCCTTTCCCTGCGAGCAGGAGGCGGTAATGGCCTCGAGCGTGTTCTTGTCGACCGCTTCGAACGTTGCGTGAGTCAGCGTCTCGAACCTGTCGTTCCGGATGACGATGCCTTTGTCGTCGAGCTGGTAGTCCCAACCGTCCTGCGTGTCGATCCAGCCCTTCAACTCCTCCATCTTCATCGTTACCTCCTAGCGCTGTCTCACCCCGGTGTGAAAACCCTCGTATTTGCTAGTCTACCTGCTCGGCCTGGGTCGCCTTGTTCAGATCTGACATCAGCGCCTCGACGTCGATCCCGTGCGCCGCCGCGCCCTCCGCGATCGACTCGAACGCCGCTACCGCGCAACCGATGCAGTGGAGCCCGTGCTGCATGAAGACCGGCACGGTCTCCGGGTGGCTTCTCACCACGTCACCGATGGGCATTTCCTTCGTGATGACCATCTCCGCCATGTGGCTCTCCTAGTGTGATCGTCTGGAGTGGTGCTTCCACCACGGCATAATAACCTGATCCCTCCCCCGCTTCAAGCGGGAAGTTGCGCTTATCCCGTGAATTCTTCCCTGGCCAGCCTGCGCCTCAGTCTGGCCGCCACGACCCGCTCGGCCACCCAGGCGAGGCCCCAGAGGGCAAACACAAGGGGCCCCGTGGCCGCCGGCCTCTTCTGCATGACAAGCTGGATCGCTATCAGGAGCGGGACCATCGTGGTGCCCAGGATCATGAAGAACCCTATCTGGCGCGCCTGCCTCGTCCTTTCCACCTCCTGAGAGAGTGGCATGTGCGGTGACGCGAGCGACAGGATGGCGAACGCGGTCAGACACATCGGGAACACCATGAGGACGAAGGCCGCGGCCCCGAGAACGGGCATCGCGAGGCTCAGGAGCACGAAGAGCAGCAGGAAGAACGGGAGGAGGTAGCGCCAGATCACCAGCCTGCGCGCGCCCCGCAGGACTCCCGAGGGGTCCCCGATGGGGGCCGCGTAGAAGAGCCAGCTGGCCTTCCACTGCTCGGTCTGCGTCATGGCGGTCGCGAAGAACAGAGACACGAAGATGCAGTAGAGCCCCATTATCTCCTGGAGCGCGACCGGGCTTCCGTCCGTCGACTGGACGAACGGGCTGTGCAGGTCGTGGCGGATGAGCGCCGCGAGGTAGACGGCGAGCGGCAGACCGAACGCCGGGTAGACCCTGGAACGGAGCTTCCGGTCGCGCCGCATGTAGGCGTCCATGAGGACATATCCGGCGCGCTCCGTGCCGGTCCCGAGTGAGGCGAGCCCGAGTCTGAAGAAAGGGCGCCTTTTCACGCGCCCGTCGGTGTGCTCCTCGGCTTCGACCGAGGACGTCATCAGCTCGGATATCTTTCGCGAGTAGTCGAGCGATATCGTGTTCATCGCCGCCGCTATCACGAGAGCGGAGCCCGCCGCGGCCATCAGGATCAGGTAGACGTCCTGGCGGCTGCCCGTTCCCGCCAGCAGCTCGACCGACCCGGCGAACCAGGCGGGCGGTGCGGCGTAGACCCAGGCGCCGCGGTTGAGCGAGAGCAGCATCGGGTCGTCCTCGATCATCCTCGGCAGCAGGAAGTACGCGAGAACGAGCACCAGTGTGACGCCCGAGTGCACGTAGGTCATGATGCTGGTGAAGCGCTGGTGGCTCACGACCCTCAGTGTGCCCGTGTAGATCAGTACCACCGCGGCGGCCGTCGCCAGGCACGCGACGATGCCGCCCAGAATGTGGAAGAGACCGAAGAGGAAACCCGGTTCCAGCGAGCAGCTGCCGACGATCGCCGCGGGCAGGGTCAGCGCCAGCGCGATGGGAGTAACGTAGAACAGCATGTTGCCGAGCTTCGCCCAGAAGTACGTGCGCGAAGAGACGGGCCTGTGAGCGAGTATGTCGAAGTCATCCGGATGAGCCACGATCGTGACGTACTCCATGATGACCGCGAGGGCCGTCATGAACATCGCGGCGCTTATCGTGAAGAGCGAGTAGACGAAGAGGTCACCGTGGGGGCGGAGGCCGACGGCCATCAGGGTGCCCATCACGGTGTACGTGATGAGAGCGATGAAGAAGGGCGGCAGCTTCCCGCGCCCCATCCCTGCGCGGGAGGTTCTGAGATCGAGCTTGATGCCGACAGCGAGGAGCGCCCTGAGCTGCTGCCAGTCGACGTTGTTCTCGCCTTCCGCGTGTCTTCCCGGGCCCTCGCTGTTCAATTCCTACTCCCTCTTCACGCCGGTGACGCTCTCGGAGAATGCCCGGACGATGTCGGGAAGGTCGCCGGTGGAGGTGAGTTCGCTGAACACCCCCTCGAGCGAGGCCGCACTCGTCAGGTCCTTGAGTTCCTCCACGTTTCCGTCCGCGATGATGCGCCCGTTGTTGAGGATGACGATTCTGTCGCAGACCTTCTCGACGACCTCGAGGACGTGTGAGCAGTAGAACACGGTCTTGCCCTGCGAGGCCAGCTCTCGCAGCAGTTCCTTCAGGACCAGCGCGGTGTTCGCGTCGAGCCCGGACAGCGGCTCGTCCAGAAAGAGCACGCTGGGGTTGTGCAGGAGCGCCGCCGAGATGAGCACCTTCTGCTTCATGCCTCGCGAGAACGACGTCATCGTGCGCCCCGCGGCGTCGGCGATGCCGAAGAGCTTGAGAAAGGTCTCCGACTTCCCCTCCGCTTCGTCGCGATCGAGGTGATAGAGGTGCCCGACGAGCGTCAGGTATTCCCGCGGCGTCAGATTCTCGTACAGCGCGCCCGTCTCGGGCACAACGCCGATTCTCGCCTTCGCCTCGAACGGCGACTCCGCGATGTCGAAACCCTCGATCACGGCCGTCCCGGTCGTTGGCCTGAGCATCCCTGTTGCCATTTTCACCGTCGTCGTCTTGCCTGCGCCGTTCGGCCCGAGGTAGCCACAGATCTGACCGCGAGGCACCGTCAGGTTGACGCCCGTGACGGCCTCGATTTCCCCGAACGTCTTGGTCAGATCACGGAAGACGACCGCGGCCTCGGGAGTGGGTGCGTTCATAGTCTGTTCTCCGGTGTTAGTGACCCTCTCTTACTGCGCTCAACGCAGACATCAGCTCGACGGCCTCCGCCTGCACGCCGTCGGGTGCCGGCGGGTCCATGTTCGCGACCGTGCCCCATGCCCTGAGCGCCGCATCCGTGTCCCCCGCCCCGGCGTGGGCTCTTCCCATCCCGAGCCACGCCTCGTAGTAGCGAGGGTGCTGGCTGACCGCGCGGCGGAACTGCTCCGCTGACTCGTCGAAGCGCCCCAGTTCGAGCAGAGCCAGGCCGAAATTGTAGCGCGATGAGAGGTCGCTCGGGCTCTCAGCGAGAGCAGCCTCGAACTCTCTCGCGGCGCCCTCCATGTCGCCCTGCCGTCCCAGGATGCTCCCGACGGCGTTGTGCATCGCCCCGAAACTGAACTCGATCGTGTCGATTCCCACTGCGATGCCCAGCACCGCGATGGCGATCGCGCCGACGGCGAGAGTGCGCCAGTCCCTGCCGCGCACCGCCCGCCAGAGCGACTCGACCGCGAATCCCGCACCTACCAGAAGGACGAGCACGATCGCCAGCCTGTAGCGCCCGGTAACGAAGAACGGAAGGACGGACGCCATGAACGTCAGCCCGAACAGGATCAGCAGTCCGACCCGCTTCCGCCGCTTGAGGGCGAGACCGAGGCCGAAGAGGCCCAGCGGCGCGACGATGCCGAACGTGCCGACCGGGTTTCGGAGGACCGGCGCGAATTCCCTCACGTAGTAGAGATGGTAGTGGTTTGGGATCTCGTAGTGGTTCCAGAACAGCACGAACTTCCTTCCCATCAGCGTGAGCCAGCGGCCGGGATTGCCACGGATCTGCTCGAGCGTTCTGCCGAGCCAGAAGTCCGACACCTCCCCCGCCGACAGCGCACGGCCGGTCTCCCGCTCCGCCACTGATCTCGACGCCACCCGCAGGTCGAACCGCATCTCGGGCGGCACCTGGAACACGCCCGGGGAGTTCGTGTGGTTCCCGATGAAGAAGTTGATGCCGCCGTTTGACGAGACGGGGATGAAGTCGCCCTCCGCCCTGTAGTTGTGGATTGTTGCCGGGAGGATCATGACGCCCGCGGCCGCGAAGAAGAGAACCGCCGGGAGCACACGGACCCCACGTGAGCGTGCGAACCGCTCGCGGCGCGTCCGTCCGTGGAAAGCGAGCCAGAGCGCCCCCGCCGGCGTGAAGAGGAGCAGATTCGGTTTCCCCAGCCCCGCGAGGCCGAGCAGCGCGCCCGCGGCGACCGCCTTCCACACGCCTCGGTCACGGTCGGCGAGCTGGAGGAAGATCAGCGACCCGAGCAGGAAGGTGACAACGAGCGTGATCTCGAGGACCTCCCCCTCGAAGAACAGGAACGGCACGTACAGTGCCGCCAGGAGCGCAGCAATGAGCCCGGCCCGTGCCCCGACCGTTAGTCGTC
>DAOWCM010000335.1 GCA_030639555.1 Candidatus Eiseniibacteriota bacterium
GGCTGCTCCGGCGCGAGCCTTAGCCCGCGCTTACTCGAGACGAGCCGCCAGCTGGTAGAGCGTCGTCACCAGGAACCTCTGAATGAAGTAGATGGCGAAGAACGCCAGCATCGGCGAAAGGTCGAACCCTCCCTGAACAACGAACGGCAGCTTTCTCTTGAGCCAGGCCAGGAGCGGGTGCGTTATCTGCCTCAGGAACATCACCGCCGGATGCACGGACCGCGGAGCGAACCACGACACGATCACCACGACGAAGAGCGCTATCATATAGAGGAGCAGCGCGATGTCGATCATGGTGGCGATGGCGCCTATTAGATTACCCAGTGCGAACATGGTCTCTATCCCCGCTCCCCGAAGATTGCTCTGCCTACCCGCACGATCGTGGCGCCTTCCTCGATGGCCACCTCGTAGTCGTTGGTCATGCCCATCGAGAGGTGCTCCATCGAGACGCCCGGGATGACCCTCTCCTCTATGAGGTTCCTCAACTCCCGCAGTCGCCTGAAGCACGGGCGGACGTCCTCGGGATCCGGCAGGAACGCGCCGATGGTCATGAGCCCAAGGACCCTCAAGCCCCTGAGGTCGGCCATCTCCTCGATGGCCTCTACCGTCTCATCGGGCGTGAGCCCGAACTTCGTCTCCTCGCCGGAAGTGTTCACCTCGACCAGCACGTCGATGTCAGCACCTGTCGACTCGCAGGCGGTGGAGATCTCACGAGCCAGCCGGACGCTGTCCACCGACTGGATCATATCGAAGAGCGGGAGCGCCTTCCTGACCTTGTTGGTCTGAAGGTGCCCCACCAAGTGCTTCTCGACGGGTGGAAGCCCTCCTTTGAACTTCCGCTCAGCCTCCTGAACCCGGTTCTCCCCGATGCACGTGGCCCCCGCTTCGATGGCCTCGACGATGCGAGCCGGCTCGACCGTTTTCGTGACGGTCACCAGCTTGACGTCACCGGGATCTCTCAGCGCCCGGGACGCTGCGGCTTCGATGCGGCCGAGAACCTCCCTGACGTTGTCGGCGATGGCCATGGTGCTGTCTCCGGCGCGAGTTCAGTAGAACCATGTATTATAGCCTTAGGTCTGGGGGTCGGCAACGCAAAAACGGCTGCCGCCGCGCTCCCCGGGCCGCACCGGCTGGCCACAAACAGGCCGAAAACACCCGCTGTGCGGGCTTTTGCACTTGCCCGGCGACAGCGGGAATGCTAGCCTCTTGGGTCGGCGGCTCATGTGCGAGGATGTTGAGATACGCACCTCCGTGCCGTCTGCGGGGCCCGACGGGGCAGTCGGGCCGGATACGGGAACAGCCCGGACACGCCGGGGACCTGGAGGAGAACCGAATGAGCAAGACAGTTGCAGGCGACTTCAAACCGCGGGTTCTGGTCTTCTGCTGCAACTGGTGCGCGTACGCCGGCGCCGATCTGGCAGGCGTCTCCAGACTCAAGATAACTCCGCATTTCCGGGTTATCAGAACCATGTGCTCGGGCCGCGTCGATCCGGAGCTCATTCTCGAGGCCTTCGCCGAGGGCGCGGACGGGATCATGGTGGCGGGATGCCACCCCGGCGACTGCCACTACATGGAAGGCAACTACAAGACCATGCGGCGCATGGCCTTCCTGAAGAAGCTGGTCGCGGACCTCGGTCTCGAACCGGACAGGCTGGCGCTCGAATGGGTGTCGGCCGGCGAGGGAGGCAGGTTCCGCGAGGTCATCAACGGGTTCGTCGAGAAGATCATCGAGCTGGGGCCCAGCCCGATCGGGAAGAGGGCCGAGGCGAGGGCCGGCAAGGCGGAGTCGGCCGCGGCGCATCAGTAGGCGGCTGACCGAAGGACAATGCGAACGGCGGCAGCGAAAGCTGCCGCCGTTTCATATGTAGTCCGTGGATCGGGCTCAGCCGTTCCACATCACTTGAGAAGGAGTACCTTCCGCGTCTCCGAGAAGCCCCGCGCTGTCACCGTGGAGAAGTAGACGCCACTGGCCACGGGCGTTCCGTTCGAGGCCCGGCCGTCCCATTCGGCCTGATGCTCGCCGTTCTCAAGATAGCCATCGACCAGCGTCGCCACGAGGCGCCCGGTCACATCTGTGATATCGAGCCTCACGTGGGCGGCGGCAGGTGTCGAGAAGCCGATCACGGTCTTTGGGTTGAACGGATTGGGCCGGTTCTGCTCGAGACGGAACCCGTCGTGGAGAACCGCGTCGTCGACGTTGCCATCCTCCGGATCGTCTCCTCCCCCGGGCCAGAACACGCGGATGGTGTCGGTCGCTGTGAAGGCGAGGCTCCCGACCCGGGCCGAGACCCAGACCTCGACCGAGTCGCCGGGCGCCAGCATCACGCCGACGTCCGCCCGCGGGAACTTCACCATCAGTTCCTCGATGCCGTCCTCGTCGCAGTCGCCAACACCGCCGGGATGATCGACCGCAGGGATGGAGTCCATGAAGACCACGCCTGATGGGTCGATGTCGTTCGGATCGTAGCCGTCCGACAGCTCGATATAGCACGTTACCCACCGACCGTTGCTCTTGAGGTTCAGGGCGTCCGGGTCGAAGTCCAGGGTCGCGATCAGAAGGCTGTCGGGCTCCTGCGCCGAGCAGAAGTCCGGGACCAGTAAGACTCCGGCAGCCAAGACAATGGCCAGCGTCACGCATGCGGCAGCTCTTGTTGTCACTGTGGGCCTCCTCCGGTAGGTGAAACCGTGGTGGTGTTCAGGTACCTCTGTCGGCGGCGCTCTCCCGCACCGTTGCTACGACCATACCACTGGTCAAGCATATACACCAGGGGGAAACCCCGCAAGGAGCTTCCCCCTGAGATTATCGTGGCGCCGCGCGGCCTGCCGTACCGTGCCAGAGAACCACCCGCCTCAGCCCCGACAGCAGCACGCGGCAGTGCAACAGCGGTCCTCCGCGCTTAGCTCACCCTCTTGAACACGCACGAGACCACCGTGCGGTCGTTCCCGCCCATCGAGACCATGAGCCC
>DAOWCM010000048.1 GCA_030639555.1 Candidatus Eiseniibacteriota bacterium
GGGCAAGACGACCCTTGCACGGATACTGGCCAAGGCTCTCAATTGTGAGAAGGGCCCGACCGCTGAGCCGTGCGGTGAGTGCGTCTCCTGCGCCGAGATCGCTTCCGGCAGGAGCCTGGACGTCATCGAGATCGACGGCGCCTCGAACAGGAAGATCGAGGACGCGCGTGGCATACGGGAGACCGTGCAGTACGCTCCCCTCTCGGGCCGCATGAAGGTGTACATCATCGATGAGGCTCACATGCTCACGCGCGAGGCGTTCAACGCGCTGCTCAAGACTCTGGAGGAGCCGCCTCCTCACGTGGTCTTCATACTGGCGACCACGGAACCCGGCAAGATCCCCGAGACGATAACCTCGCGCTGCCAGCGCTTCGATTTCCACAGGATCTCGTGCGCCGACTTGGAGGCACGCCTGTCGCAGATTGCGGAGGCCGAGGGGTTCGAAATAGAGGGCGGGGCGGTCAAGCTGGTCGCGACGCGCGCCGACGGGAGCATGCGCGATGCAGTGAGTCTCCTGGACCAGCTAGTGTCTGTCGGTGCGGGCAACGTGACGGTCGACGACGTGGCTCGCGTACTGGGCATACCGGACGTCGACGTCTTCTTCAATCTGACCGATGCCATTGCCTCGACCGACACGTCCGGGACGCTGTCCGCTTTCGAGGACGCCATGGACGCGGGCTTCGACGCGAGGGATCTGATCGACGGTCTTGTGGAACACCTCCGCAATCTGCTGCTGATCAAGGCAGCGCCGTCACCGGAACGACTCGTTGGCAGGATAGCTGCCTACCAGGCGCACGAGGGGACTTCGTCTGCGATCACCGAAGAGGACCTGGTCCGGCTCCTTCGAATCGGCATCGAGGCTCAGGCGTCCGTCAAGTGGAGCACCCAGCCCGCGCTGATCGTTGAGGTGGCGCTGGTTCGGATGGCCAGGCTGACCAGCAGCGTGGACATCGCGGACGTCGTAAGGGCGCTTACTGAGGGCGGGAGCCGCGAGTCATCGAGTGGCGCTGCGGGCGGAGCTGGCGGTGGTACCCGGGATGGCGGAAGGGGAAGGCTGCCGAAGAGGGCCGGACAGGCGTCCGGCGGCCGCGGTGGTGCGAACCCAAGCGGAGCGGCGGCGCGCCCGCCCGGCGGCGGTGGCGCCGAAGGTGGTGGGAGCGCTGGGGGCGAGACCGGGACGGCGACGGCAGGACCCGCGCCGGCCGCGGCGGCGGTCGCGCCGGCGGACGCACCCGAGGCTGATGTCGAACCCGCGCTCTGGCCCGACGTTCTCGGGATGATCAGACGCGAGAAACCAGCTCTCGCCGCCTTCCTGAACGACGCGGTGGCGTCGAAGGGCGAGGGCGCCGTGCTGGAGCTGGCGGTTCCGAACGGATCCCGATTCCACAGGGAACAGCTCAAGGACCGCGGCAACATGCGGTTGATGGAGCGCGCGGCCGGAGAGGTTTTCGGCGGAAGGGTCAGGCTGGCTTTGACGTTCGGGGGGGCGCCGCAGGAGCGGGCTTCGTCTCCTCGCGTCAAGACCCGGGTGAGCGAGGAGACGGCACAGGACCCCGTGGTCCGGAAGGTTCTCGATATGTTCGGTGGCGAGATACGAGGTTCGCGCAGAGAGGAGTAGTGGCGCACATGGCAGGCGGACTTGCGAAGATGATGAAGGAGGCGCAGAAGCTGGAGAAGCGCCTCGGCGAAGTTCGAAAGACGCTCGCGGAGATGACGGTCGAGGGAAGTTCTGGAGGTGGGGCGGTGAGCATCACCATGAACGGGCAGCGCGACGTGCTCAAGGTCTCGGTGGATCCCGGCGTGCTCGAGGACGGCGACGCCGAGATGCTCGAGGACCTGCTCCTCTCTGCGCTCCGCGACGCGAAGCAGAAGTCGGACGAGCTGGCCTCCACGGAGATGGCCAAGGTGACGGCCGCGGGTCTTCCGCCGGGGCTCTTCTAGGCAAGAACCGGAGCGACGCCTTGTCTCTTTTTCCGCCCTCTCTCGAACGGTTGGTCCTCATCCTCGCGCGGCTGCCCGGCATCGGCAAGAAGTCGGCGACGAGGATAGCTCTCAAGCTCGTGGCATCGTCCGAGGCCGACTGCCGAGAACTGGCCGGGGCCATCGTTGAGGCAAGCGAGAAGACCATCGGCTGCTCGACGTGCGGCGCTCTGACCGAGTGTGACCCCTGCGCCATCTGCACCGACCCCCGGCGCGAGTCTACCGTCATCTGTGCGGTCGAGCGCCCGAGCGATGTCATCGCCCTGGAGCGGACCAGCCGGTTTCGGGGAAAGTACCACGTCCTGGGTGGGCTTCTGTCTCCACTGGACGGGGTTGGTCCCGAGGACCTCAGGCTGGACTCGCTTGTCTCGCGAGCGGGCGCGGACGATGTCTCCGAGATCATACTGGCACTGAACCCCACGGCGGAGGGCGAGGCCACGTCGCTCTACCTTGCGCGGCTGCTGGCCAGGACGGGTGTTCGGGTCACAAAGCTCGCCAGCGGCATACCCGTCGGAGGCGACCTTGACCTGGCAGACGAACTGACCCTCGGAACTGCGCTGGACGAGCGGAGAGAACTCTGACCGCGTTGGTGCTCCATTCTCCTGCCGGATGGTCTCCCGCCTCGCGACATCACCGCGGCGCCGAACTCCCCCCAGGGCTCGGAAGACCATCCCTTTGAGCTTGACCCGCCACGGAAGCGGTGCTAGCGTAATTATTCGATTTGTCTGCGCTGTGGGGAAACGAGACGGATATCAGAAGGAGGCTGACGGATGCCGCAGATGACGGAAATCCGCTGGCACGCGAGGGGAGGCCAGGGGGCGAAGACCGGCTCCCTGCTGCTCGCGCAGGCGGCGGCGATGGAGGGCATGTACAGTCAGGGGTTCCCGGACTACGGGCCCGAGCGCATGGGCGCACCCATGCGCGGGTTCACGAGGATCAGCGACGAGCCGATCCGCGTGCACTGCGCGATCTCTGAGCCCGCAATGGTCGTGGTGCTGGACGACACGCTGCTCTCTTCGGTGGACGTCGTGAGCGGCACGCCGGCGGACGGCGGGTTGCTAGTCGTCAACACACTGAAGAGCCCGGCGGACGTGCGAAGTGAGCTGAAGCTAGAGGGCCGCAAGGTCTTCACGGTCGATGCGACCGGCATCGCCATCGACGAGATCGGACGGCCCATCCCCAACGCGCCAATGCTCGGTGCACTGATCAAGGTCTCGGACCTGTTGTCGCTCGAGGCGATCACAAGGCAGATCACGAAGAAGTTCTCTCACGGTTTCAGACCAGAGGTTCTCGAAGGCAACCTCCGGGCGATCCAGAGAGCCTACGAGGAGGTGGTCGGGGAATGAAAGAGAGAGGCTGGACCGAGATACCGATCGGAGGCGTGATCGAGGAGGCCGGCAACGCCGCCGCCTACGAGACAGGTTCGTGGCGCACCTACCGTCCTGTGTGGGACAGCGAGGCGTGCACTCACTGTCTGAGGTGTTGGGTGGCGTGCCCGGATTCGTCCATCGAGCTTGCGGACGGTAAGATCACGGGCATAGACTACGACCACTGTAAGGGGTGCGGGATCTGCAGCTTCGAGTGTCCGGTAGACCCCAAGGCGATAGAGATGAAGCTCGAGACCGACTTCGCCAAGGAATAGGCTCGGGTCGACCGGGCCCTTCTCATGCGAATCAGAAGGGAGACTTGAGAGTGGCGAGGAGACTGATCCTGACGGGCAACGACGCGACCGCGGAGGCGATGCGGCAGATCGCTCCCGATGTGGTCACCTGTTTTCCCATCACCCCGCAGACCGAGTTGATGCACAAGTTCGCGGAGCACGTGGCCGACGGGGATGTGGACACCGAACTCGTGCTCGTTGAGTCAGAGCACAGCGCGATGAGCGCGGCGGTCGGGGCGGCTGCCGCTGGGGCGAGGGCCATGACGGCCACGGCGGCGAACGGACTGGCGCTGATGTGGGAAATAGTCTACATCGCGGCTTCCTACAGGATGCCCATTGTCATGCCTGTGGTGAACCGCGCGCTGTCGGGTCCCATCAACATCCACTGCGATCACAGCGATACGATGGGATGCAGGGACTCGGGCTGGATACAGCTCTACTCCGAGAATGCGCAGGAGGCGTACGACAACACACTGCAGGCCTTGAGGATAGCCGAACACCCGGACGTTCTTCTGCCTGTGATGGTGACGTTCGACGGGTTCATCATCAGCCACACGGCCGAGATCCTCGAGGGGCTCGAGGACGCGGAGGTCAAGGACTGGGTCGGGAGCTACGAGGCAAAGTACTCGCTCCTGAACACGGACGACCCCGTGACGTTCGGCCCGCTCGACCTCCAGGACTACTACTTCGAGCACAAGCGGCAGCAGGTCGAGGCGATGACGCACGCTCCCGCCGTCATAAGGGAGATCGGGCGAGCCTACGGCGAACTGTCCGGACGGTCGTACGACCTGTTCGAGGCATACAGGCTCGAGGACGCCGAGCTTGCGGTAGTGGCGCTCGGTTCGACATGCGGTACTACGAAAGTGGTCATCGATGAGCTGAGGGACCAGGGCACGAAGGCGGGACTCCTGAAGATCCGATCGTTCCGGCCGTTCCCAGAGCGTGAGATAGCAGAAGCTCTCGGGAACGCCAAGGCGATAGGAGTGCTCGACAGGTCGATATCCTTCGGCGCGCCGGGCGGTCCCGTCCACAAGGAGATCAGGGCCGCCCTCTACGGGACCGACCGTAGGATCGGGATCGTCAACTACATCTACGGCCTCGGTGGACGCGACATGTCGATGAAAGACATCAAGACGGTCTTCGCCGGGCTAGAGGGTGTGGCACGGGAGGGAACACCAGACGACAATATCCGGTTCCTCGGACTGAGGGGCGAGGGAGGAGTATAGCATGCCAGGTCTCAAGCAACTGGCCGAGCGCGAGGAGCTGATGGCCGGAGGGCATCGTGCCTGCGCGGGCTGCCTGCCGATGACGGCAATGAGACAGATTCTGTTGACGGCGGGCAAGGGCACGGTGAGTGGATGTTCGACGGGCTGCGTGGAAGTGGTGACGACCATCTACCCGTTCACCGCGTGGCGGAACCCGTTCATTCACAGTGCCTTCGAGAATTCGGCGGCGACAATGTCCGGAGTCGAGGCGGCATACAGGTCGCTACGCCGTCAGGGCAGGGTCGACAAGGAGATCAACTTCATCGCGATGGGTGGCGACGGGGGGACGTACGACATCGGTCTGCAGGCCCTGTCAGGAGCGATGGAGCGCGGTCACAACATGCTGTACATCTGCTACGACAATGAAGCCTACATGAACACGGGCATCCAGAGATCCAGCGGCACGCCCAAGGGGACGGCCACTTCCACCACACCGGCGGGGAAGGTCATGCCGGGGAAGAAGCAGTTCGCGAAGCCGCTGACAGACATCATAATCGCGCACAGGATCCCGTACGTGGCGCAGGCCACTCCAGGCTATCCCAAGGACCTCTCGGACAAGGTCGAGAAGGCGCTGTCTATCGAGGGGCCGGCCTTCATGAACATACTGACGCCTTGCACGCGAGGCTGGCGGTATCCGATGGAAGAGTCGATGGACATAGCCAGGCTCGCGGTCGACACGTGCTTCTGGCCGGTGTATGAGGTGGAGCACGGCCGCTTCCGGGTGACCAGGAAGCCCAAGGACAAGCGCCCGGTCTCTGAGTGGCTGGAGAGACAGGGCCGTTTCGCGCACTTGTTCAAGGACAAGAACAGGCACATCATAGATGAGATACAGGAAGACACGGACCGCAACTGGGAGTGGCTCCTCAAGCGCGAGGAAATGACCCAGGTGTAAGATTCCAGAGGGCTCGCTCCCGAGAGGCGCCACAGCATGAATTGGCCGAACGGACTGACCATAGCGCGGATGATCATGGGGCCCATTGTCCTCGTCTGCCTCCTGACGGGCTCCGTGAGGCTCGCCCTCTACATCTTCATCGTCGCTATGCTGACAGACCTCTACGACGGCTATCTGGCGAGGCGCTGGGACAGGGTGACCGAGTTCGGGAAGCTCATGGATCCACTGGCCGACAAGGTCCTGGTCTCTATGGTCCTTGTCGGCTTCCTGCTGATAAGGGTGCCGTTCGTCTCGCTGTGGATGGTCGGGGTGATCATAGCGCGTGAGCTCCTGATCCTCGGCTGGCGGACGGGCCTGTTCAAGAGCGGCGGAGGATTCGCTACCAGCTGGACGGCCAAGTGGAAGACGGCCGCCCAGATGATCTGGATCACAGCCTCGCTGTTCTACCTGACGGTCATCCACGGGCTGGGACTGAGCCCGGGTGACCCTCGCACCCAGACGTTCGAGCGCGCCCTCTGGGGACTCGGGGTCGTGGCCGTGGCCCTCACCGTCATTTCCGGGGCCGACTACGTGGTCTGCAACAGGAATTCCGAAAGCGACGCACGCAAGACCGAGTGACGCTAGAGAGGATCGGTCGACGTGGCAGAACACCGCGCGAAACTGCATCCAGTGGTCAGGTTCCTGGCCACCGGAGCCTACATGGGCTACGCGCCCGTTGCCCCCGGCACGGTCGGATCGCTGGGTTGCGCCGTGCTGGTGTGGTTCTTCGTTCCCGAGGTGACACCGGCGAGCTCTCCCCTGGCCCTCGGGGTGATGCTCCTTTCCACGCTGGCGTTCGCCGCGCTGGCGATCTGGGCCGCAGCTCTTGCAGAGCGGCAGTTCGGGCACGACTCGTCGAGAATCGTGATCGACGAGTACGCCGGCTTCGTCATCTCCGTTCTCCTGCTGCCCAAGTCGCTCCTCCTGTTCGCCGTGGCGTTCGTGCTCTTCCGGGCCCTCGACATTGTGAAGCCCTTCCCGGCGCGACAGGCGGAGGCTCTACCCGGCGGCGTCGGCATCGTGATGGACGACCTCGTAGCGGGCATCTACACGAACGTACTCCTGCGCGTCATGCTGCTGGTTCAGGGTTGGTAGTCCACTCCCTCCTGACGGTGGTCGCATGAAGGCCGAGATAATCACCATAGGCGGAGAGCTTCTTGACGGGAGCCAGGTCGACCTGAACGCGGTCTACCTGGGGTCGCGTCTCACGTCTCTCGGCGCTCTGGTCGTGCGCATTACGTCTGTGCCCGACGCCGTCGACGACATCGAGGAGGCGACGTCGCGCGCCCTCGACCGGGCCGACCTGGTCATCACGACCGGGGGATTGGGCGTGACTGCCGATGACCGCACCAAGCACGCCGTGGCCAGGTTGCTCGGGCGGAAGCTGGTCCTGGACGAGGGTGTCCTCGAGAAAGTGCGCGCCAGGTTCGAAGCCCGCAATGTCCCCATGCCCGAGATCAACATCGCTACGGCCATGCTCCCGGAAGGCGCTCGCTCCATAGAGAACCAGAGGGGAACGGCGCCGGGCCTTCTCTTCGAGAAGGGCGAGGCGCTGCTCTTCGTTCTGCCGGGCGTTCCCGTCGAGCTCAGAACGATGTTCGAGAGCTTCGTTTCCCCTTTTCTCGAGGGGAAGGGGCTCCGGCGGCTGGCGCAGGAGCGTCTCATTCGAACCACGGGCCTGGCGGAATCCGAGATCGCTGAGCGAATCGAGCCGCTCGCACGGCGGCTGGCAAAGACCGACGTCGTCTACCTCCCGTCCGCAACGGGCGTGGACCTGAAGGTGATCGGTCGCGGCCAGACGTCCGACGAGGCCGCGAAGACGGCCGAGAAATCCCAGGAGAAGATCGCGGCAAAGCTCGGGCCCTACGTCTACGCGCGCGGCGACGAGTCGCTGGAGAAGGTCGTGGGGTATCTGCTGTCGATGGGAGGCTCGACGTTATCGGTCGCCGAGTCGTGTACGGGAGGTCGGGTCGGGTGGCGGCTGACACGCGTGCCCGGAAGCTCGGACTACTTCAAGGGCGGCGTCATTGCCTACTCCGACGACCTCAAGCAGCGGCTTCTTGGGATCAAGGCCGCCGTGCTGAAGAAACACGGCGCGGTGTCCGAGGAGACCGCGCTCATGATGGCACGGGGCGTACGGGCGAAGTGTGCCACCGACTACGGGTTGGCGATCACGGGCGTGGCCGGGCCGGGCGGAGGCACGGAGAAGAAGCCTGTCGGCATGGTGTTCGCCGCGGTGGCGGGGGGGGCGGGCGAACGCGTGCGTGAGCTGCGATTCGCAGGGGGCAGGGGCAGCATCCGCAGCGCGGCCTGCCAGGCCGCGCTGGAGCTCCTGAGGCGCTTCCTTCTCAACATCGAGGAGCCGGGGTGAGCGTGCGGACCTTCATCGCTTTGGAGTTGTCCGACGGCCTCAAAGAGGGCATAATCGCCCTGACAGAGGAGTTGAGGTTGCGGGGGGTGCGGGCCAGCTGGGCCGGGCGCCCTGCGCTCCATCTCACGCTCAAGTTCCTGGGAGACGTCGAAGAGACCGAACTGCCGGAGGTCGTCGCCGCTGTCGCGCGCGCCTCGAGCCGCGTGCCTTCGTTTGGCTTCGAGACGCGCTCGCTGGGCGCGTTTCCCTCTGCGCGGCGGCCGAAGGTACTGTGGCTTGGCGTCGAGCCCGTCGACGAGCTCTTTGCGCTTCAGAAGTCGGTGGAAAGCGAGCTCGCGGAGCTGGGTTTCCCCCGGGAGAAGCGCCGGTTTCATCCCCATGTGACACTGGCGAGGATACGAGATCCCCGTGCTGAGAGCGTTCAGGAGGTACTGGACGAGCTCGTTGCCCCGAAGGAGAGGGTGGAGGTGTCGGAGGTCCGGGTGATGCGGAGCACGCTTCGGCCCGGAGGTGCGATACACGAGTTGGTGGAGGCGATTCCCCTGGACAGCGGGTCGAGAGAGTGAACGCACAGAGGAGCTACGGTCGCCGCGCGGAGAGAGGCGCGGCCCAGGGAGGGCAGGATGGCAGACGACAAGGGTAAGCAGAAGGCGTTGGACCTCGCTCTGTCTCAGATAGAGAAGAACTTCGGCAAGGGATCCATAATGACGCTGGGGGACCACGACTTCGGGAAGGGTATCGAGGTGATTCCCACGGGATCGATCTCGCTGGACCTCGCGTTGGGAGTGGGAGGGGTGCCGAGGGGACGTGTGGTAGAGATCTACGGTCCGGAGGCGTCGGGCAAGACGACGCTGGCTCTGACCATCGTGGCGAACGCGCAGAAGCTGGGCGGCGTTGCCGCTTTCATAGACGCGGAGCACGCGCTCGACCCCAGCTACTCCCGTGCGCTCGGAGTTGACACCGATAATCTGCTCATCTCGCAGCCGGACACGGGCGAGCAGGCGCTCGAGATAACCGAGATGCTGGTCAGAAGCGGGGCAGTCGACGTCATTGCCATCGACTCGGTCGCCGCGCTCGTACCCCGCGCCGAGATCGAGGGCGAGATGGGCGACTCGCATGTCGGCCTGCAGGCGCGGCTGATGTCGCAGGCTCTGAGGAAGCTCGCGGGGTCGATCAACCGCTCCAGGACCTGCGTCATCTTCATCAACCAGATCAGAATGAAGATAGGTGTGATGTTCGGAAACCCCGAGACGACGTCCGGAGGACGCGCGCTCAAGTTCTACTCGAGCGTCAGGCTGGACATTCGCAGGATCGGCGCCCTGAAGGCGGGAGACACGATCGTTGGCAACAGGACCAAGGTCAAGGTCGTGAAGAACAAGGTGGCGCCGCCGTTCCGCATTGCCGAGTTCGACATCATATACGGCAAGGGCATCTCGCTTGAGGGCGACCTGCTCGATCTGGGGATGGAGCACGGGGTAGTTACTCAGAAGGGAACCTGGTTCAGCTACGGTGACCTTCAGCTCGGCCAGGGCCGGGAACGGGCCAGGGCGTATCTCGAGGAAGACGCCGCCGTGCGCGACGAGCTGGAGCACAAGATACGTGAGGCGACCGGACTGGTGGCGAGCCCCGCTGAGACTGACGCTCCTACGGAGACGGAGAAGGCCGCGGAAGAGAGCCCGGCGAGCAAGACCGCAAAGAAGGAGCCGGCGCGGGAGAAGGTGGGCTCGAAGAAGTGACGGGCGAGGGGTTCTGCATGGATGACGGAGACAAGCGCCCGTGAGCGGCACGATCACCGAGATCAGGAAGAGCCTGGGCGACACGCCTCGTGTCACGGTGTTCGTCGATGGCGTGGAGGCCTTCACGGTCTCCGAGGAGGTCGCGCGCGAGCTGGAGCTCTCCGTGGGGCGCGAGATGGTCCCGGCCGCGGCCGAGCGTCTGACATCGAACGACGAGCGGGCGAAGGCCAGAGAGGCGGCGCTGAGGCTCCTGGCCGTCCGCGCGAGAAGCGAAGGCGAGCTTGTCGATCGTCTCAGACGCAAGGGTTTCGGCGACGAGCTGACGGCCACCGTGGTTACCTCGCTGGCCGAGGTCGGGCTGGTAGATGACGAGGCGTTTGCGAGAGCGTGGGCGGATGAGAAGGTGAGACTTCGCCCCTCCGGGCCGCGGCGACTCACGCAGGAACTCCTCTCGAAACGCATAGACAGGGAGCTGATCGCCCGCGTGGTGGAGGAGACCTTCCGGGACCACTCGGAGCTCGAGCTGGCCCGCAGAGCCGTAGAGAAGAAGGTGCGAGTGTCAGGGGGCGCGGACGACGCGAAGGGCCGCGCCCGCCTGCACTCGTTTCTGCTAAGAAGAGGTTTCTCCTACGAGGTCGTGTCCACCGTCCTCAGGGAGATAGAGGGAGACTCCGATGCCTGACGGCATGTCTTCGAGCGAGATCAGACGGTTGTTCATCGACTATTTCACGGAGCGCGGACACGACAAGGTCGAGAGCGCGCCGTTGATACCGCGCGACGACCCGACCCTTCTCTTCACGTCGGCGGGGATGGTGCCGTTCAAGTCCTACTACGTGGACGAGAATCCCCCCTTCAAAAGAGCGGTGTCGATCCAGAGATGCCTCCGCCTCTCCGACCTCGACGAGGTCGGGCACACCCCGTACCACGCGACGTTCTTCGAGATGCTCGGGAAGTTTTCCTTCGGAGACTACTTCAAGGAAGAGGCCATCGAGAGGGGTTGGGAGTTCCTGACCGAGGTCATTGGCTTGCCTGCTGACAGTCTGTGGGTCACCGTCCACAGAGATGACACCGCGGCGGCCGAGATCTGGCGCA
>DAOWCM010000259.1 GCA_030639555.1 Candidatus Eiseniibacteriota bacterium
ATGACCAACACTCCGGAGGTTCGTCCTCTCCAGGTCGGTCTGGCGCGATTCTCCCAGGAGCAGGGCACCAGTCACGAGCTCATGATGGCCGCGGCGGCGTTCTCCATTGCGCCTCTCATCGTGGCGTACTTCTTCGCGCAGAAGCAGATCATACAGAGCCTGGCGACGTCGGGCATGAAGAGCTAGACGCAGGGCATGAAGAGCCAGGCGCAGGGCATGAAGAGCTAGACGCAGGGCATGAAGAGCTGGACGCAGGGCATGAAGAGCTGGACGCAGGGCATGAAGAGCCAGACGGAGGAGACCATGAAACGGTACGTGACAGCGGTCGCCGCGGTGCTCACGGTCGCGGCACTCATCGCGGGGTGCGGTGGTGGAGGAGAGGACACGACTTCCGGTGTCGTCACCGTGCAGTTCTGGCACGCGATGGGCGGGCCCCTGGGTGATGCGCTCGACGAGCTCGTCGCCGAGTTCAACGAGACCCACGCCGGGATCGACGTCGTATCGATCAGTATGGGGAGGTATCAGGCTCTCTCTCAGAAGATCATGGCCGCCGTCGCGGCGGGACAGCCGCCGGTTCTCGCCCAGGCCTACGAGGCGTGGACCGGTGAGCTCATCGAGAACGGCAGCGCAGAGCCGCTCAATCCGTACATCGAGGGCGCTGACGGTCTGACGGCCGCCGAGCTCGACGACTTCGTGCCGGGAATGCTCGACAACAACTCGTGGGACGGCACGATCTACTCGTTTCCCTTCAACAAGAGCGTGAGGGCCATCTACTGGAACAAGAACCTCTTCGCGGCGGAGGGTCTGGACCGCGCGCCGACTAACTGGTCCGAGTACGAGGGCTTCGCGCGCCGCCTGACCAAGGACACCGACGGCGACGGCGAGATCGACCAGTGGGGAACCGCCGGCCAGATCAGCGCGTGGATGTTCGAGAACCTCCTGCTGCAGAACGGTGGACAGATCCTCACGGATGACGGGACGGCGGTCGCCTTTGACAGCGCCGAGGGAGTGGAAGCTCTCGAGTTCATGGTCCGGCTCCTGACGAAGTGGGGCAAGGTGACCTCCGGCTACGAGTATCAGAACGACTTCCAGGCCGGTAAGGTCGCCATGATCGAGGGCTCGACGGTGTCGCTCTCCTACATGGAGGGGAAGTACATGTTCGATATGGCGGTGGCGCCCCTGCCCGAGCAGAAGGGGAAGGGCTGCTACGTGGCCGGGACCAACGTCGTCATCTTCTCGGTGGCGTCTCAGGTGCAGAAGGACGCCGCGTGGAAGTTCATCAAGTGGTTCACGAGCCCCCCGACCACCGCGCGCTGGGCGGCCCGGACAGGCTACGCGCCCGTCCGGATGAGCGCGATGGAGTCCGAGGCGATGACGGCGCGGTTCGCAGAGATAGACGGACTGAAGGAAGTCCTCCAGCAGCTTGAGTTCGCGTCGTACGAGCCGAGGTCGGCCGCATGGTACGCCGGGCGCAAGCACCTGGTGGAGGTGGGTGTCGAGGGCGCGCTCAGGCAGCGGATGACTCCGCCCGAGGCGCTGGCCGAAGCCGCGCGGCTCGTTGGTGCCGCGCTGGCCGGGCAGTAGCATCGACCGACCGGCTCATCACGCACTCGTGATGGAGGCCGGCACGAGAACGACGAACCGACGGACAGCACGCAACTACAGGAGGCATCGATTATGCGGAAGCAGAAGGGCTGGGTGATGCTTGCGGTCGCCCTTGCGGTTCTGACGGCGGCGCCGGCTGCGGGGCAGGACGTTACGATCTGCGACGTGCAGGAGTATGACGCGATGGGATTCTCGCCGCTCTTGGGAGAGATCGTTACCGTGCGGGGCGTGGTTACGGTCGAGCCGGGCGTGTTCCAGCCGCTGATGACGTCCTTCTTCATCGAGTGGGGTGACTGCGGGGTCAACGTCTTCCACTTCGACCCCGACATCGTCGCCGTGGCCGTGGGCGACACCATCGACGTGACCGGTGAGGTCGAGGAGTATCAGAGCGCCGGCGGGTTGACGACGGAGATCCTCCTGTCGAGTCCGTCGAGCTGGTCGATGGTGGGGGAGGGGGACGGCGAATTCGAGCCCACGTACATCAGCCTCAAGAGGCTGGGAGCGGAGAGGAACGAGGGCAGGCTGTGCAGGACCATCGGCGTGGTTCGTGAGAAGAACCTGCCGTACGACATATACATCCACCAGCCGTGGTCGGGCGCCGACATCCAGGTCTACGGAGCCAACTCCGAGATCGATCTGAACGTCTACGACATCGGTGACACCATCGACGTAACGGGCAATATCATGCAGTATGACAGGGAGGCGCCGTTCTTCGACGGCTACGAGTTGTCGCCGCGCTACCAGAGCGACATGAAGATGGCGATCGTGCCGCCCGGGTGGCCGCCGGACCCCGAGTTCTGGCCGAACGCCGCCCTCCGGATCCCCACGCAGGTGTTCAGACCCCACGGTAACGAGGTGATTCCCATTGCCTATCTCGCGTCCGAGCGCAGCGCGGTCACAATGAAGATCTACGACCTCCAGGGAAGAGTGGTGCGGACGCTGACCGAGGACGAGTACACGGGCTATTCGACGATACCCGAGTTCCTGAAGGAGGATTTCTTCGTGGATGGCACGAACGGCTGGGACGGCCGCGATGACCTTCGACGGCTGGCTCCCGCGGGAGCGTACGTCTGCCGTCTCGAAGTCGAGGACGGAAACGGACAGGTCAGCGTGTCGACGGCGCCGATCGTGGTCGGCGTCAAGCTCACGAGGTGACTGGCGCAGCCGGACTGAAAGGACGATCGTATGCATGTGATGCGGGTACTTCTGATCGGGATGTTCATCGTCGCCCTGCCTGTGCTGGCAGGCGCCGACATCATTCCCATATCGGATGTCAATGAGAACGGCGAGCCCGTGAACCCCGAGGACCCTGCACCCCCTGCACTTGATGGTACCGTGGTGACGGTGCAGGGTGTGGCGGTCGTCGCGACCGGGACGCTGGGAGCAGACACTGATATCTACATTCAGGACGAGACAGGCGGCGTGAACGTGCGGCAGATAGGCATGGCCTCGCCTGTCATCGCTCTGGGTGACAGCGTCCGGGTCACGGGCAGAGTCGGCCACGCCACGCCCAGCGGTCGCACCGCTCTCTTCGTCACAACGGCGTATCCCTCGACAAGAATGGTCATCCTGAACAGCGGCAACGAACTCCCGGCGCCTCTCGAGCTGACCCCGCGCGAGATCTCGGAATCAGGGAACGAGGACTACGAGGGGATCTACGCGGTCGTCAGGGGCGTATCGCTCGCGGGCAGCTGGCAGAACTGCGGTAGTCCTCCGGAAGACAGCCGCACGAGGGTCGCGGACGGCGACACCATCTGCTTGCTCTGGTTCGATGGTGACACGGACCTCTGTGGCCCTCCCGAGCCTCTCGAGACCTTCGACGTGTACGGCTTCGTGGTTCCGGAGATCAGCTCCGCGCCCACGACGGGCCACGGGATCCTCCCCAGGAGCAGGGACGACGTGCTGTCGTCCGGTCCCGGGAGCGGGTTCGTCACGCTCGAGCCGGACCGCGTATTCACGGGCGACACGGACCTCGACCTCTCGTTCGCGTTTGAGGCTGACGGCGGCGTGCTGACGCAGGTGTCTATCGGAGTGCCGAGCGAATGGACCTTCTCGGGCGACATGTCCGACGTGCTCCTCGACGGCCCCGCGTTTGATAACGCGGAGCCCGTGGCGACACCTGACTCCGTTGTGCTGACCGGGTGCGAGCTGACCCAGGGAAGCCCCGGCACGGTGACACTTGTGGGAACGATCGCGCC
>DAOWCM010000136.1 GCA_030639555.1 Candidatus Eiseniibacteriota bacterium
ATGGACGACAGCCTGTGTGCACACGCGAGGGCCTGGTTGAGCGCTTTCAGCGCCTCCTCGAAATGCCCCCGGTCCTTCTCGAGATCTCCGAGGAACTCGAACGCGAGGGCCTCTGCGCGACGGTATCCTTCCTCCTGGCTCGTCCGGAGCGCGCGCGTGAAGTAGTCCCGTGCGCCCTTCCAGTCGCGTCTGACCCGACACAGATTGCCGAGAGCCGACTCGACCGCGACGACGTCTCGTGTGGCCCCGAGGCTAGTGTAGATCTCCCACGCCCGCTTCAGTTTCTTCTCGGCCTCGTCCCACCTCGCGGATCTGTAGAGCGCCACACCGAGGTTGTTCAGGCGGCGCGCGATGGCGGCGGGCCTGCCCAGCCTCTCATCGATATCAAGGGCGCGCTCGAAGTACTCGATGGCGGTGGAGAGGTCGCCAGAACGCTTGGCCAGAATGCCGAGGTTATTGTATGCCCCTGCAACTCCCTCGTCGTTCCCGAGGCGCCTGTTGCAGACGAGGCAGTCTATGAGGCAGTCCCTGGCGGCCGTCATGTTGCCAAGTTCCGCATGCGCGGTACCCAATGCCTTGCTGGCCTCCGCCAATAGGGCGCTGTCCGGTTCGTTCCTGAGCACCGCGTACGCCTGCTCGGCCTCGCGCAGAGATCTCCTGAAGCGGCCGCTCTTCGCCTCCGTTCTGGAGAGGATGACGTTGGCCTCCGCCGCCGTCACGCTGTTCCCCGTGCGGGCGGCGAGCGCTGAGACTTTCTCAGCGCAGCTCCTGGCCTCGTCATGTTTGCCGAGTCCGAGGTAGCACCTGGCCAGACTCGCGTAGAGCAGGGCGACATCGTCGCCCGACAGTTGTGATCTCAGCGCTTCCTCGTCGGCACGCAGGAAGTACACCATCGCATCGGAGTAGCTGTCCGACTCCAGATAGAACTGTCCCATGCGGAGAACGGAAATAGCAGACTCACGGGAATTCAAATCCCCGTGGTCGCTGCGTCCTCTCGGGACGTCCCGGTCAGGTCTAGTGTGTGATCGCTTCCGAGCCAACTGCATCCTCCCGAACAGGGGTCATCGCAAGCCGGAGAAAACGAACCACGACTGCAGAAGCAGCGTGAGCCGGATACTCAGGCTGACCTCCATCCGCGAAAGCACATCCTCGGAACTGCTTGAGTCCACTCCCGTCACCACACCACTGCTACCACCGCACGACTCCGCCACCACCGTATGTCCCTTGATGGCGGACTTGTCCCAGTTGTCGTCGTCCCCGTCCTTGCTCCCATTCGGGCCGTCCGGATCCTCTTCGTCCGGCTCGGTGGTACACCAGCCACAACTCACGTCATGGAGCGGCATCTCGGGGCGCGCAATCGCCGTGGTGCAGATCAAAAGCAGGCCCAACATAGCGACCACAAGCAGGGCGAGCAGCCTCCTCGCGCTCATGATCATCCTCCTTAGGGGGGCATCGTGATCTGGTATCGGTACGTTCAGTGTGGCCTCGTCGCCTCCGAGTCCGGGAATACGCCGAAGCGCCTGGCGACGAGCCAGCACAACTACTTCGTGGGGTTCTTACTGCAGAGTCCAAGCGGAAGGATACTACATCTGGTGTTGATTGTCAATACCGTAGTTGGTCGGATTTGCTGGAATCAGCTGCCAGGTCCGGCGCCGCGCGCCGTTTCCGCGGCCGTCTCTCCCGCCGCGCGCGCATCACGCAGCACCACGTCGTGGAGGTAGTCCGCGATCCAGCGATGCCCGGCCGTCGTCCAGTGGCCATCACCGGGTATGAACGCCGGCGTGCTCCGGACCTCCTGCCGTCTGATGAGATAATCGAAGACGAAGTGCGCGTCCACTTCACCGCATCGCTCTTCCCAGTACTCCATTCTCTCATCGGAGAACGAGAAGTCGATCAGGACTACAAGGTGCGCTGAGTGCTCCGCGCACTCCTCGTTCATCAGATTGACCAGCGCGCAGAAGAGCCTGAAGCTATAGTCGACGCCGGGAGCAGGGGCGGGAGGGCGGTCCGCCCGCTCACGCCACGCCCTCTGAGAGAGATAGGCGCGAAGCCGGCTTCTGAGCAGATGCGCCAGTCGGCTTCGGCGCACCGCCTCGTGCATGACCTGCTCCTTGAAGCTCAGCGGCGGAACAGGGCAATCGTGAAGCACGAGCGCGCCGTCGTCCTCGAGCACGAAGTAGGGCTTCCACCACATGCCCCGCCCCCCGAGCGGGAGGTTGCCCGGGATGTCGTTGTCCGCGGCCTGATACACGACGACAGCGGGCCGGTAGTCGAAGCCGTGATCACGAAGTCCGACAAGCGCCTGGGCCGTGCCCTGACCGCAAATGCCCACATTCATGACCTCGATGAGACGGCTGTCCTCGCGGAATGCGTCCTCGAGGAGCCGAGTGTAGATGGAATCCTGTTCGACGCCCCAGCCCCATGTGAACGAGTCCCCGCAGCACAGGATGCGCACGGCGCCGTCCGGGTTCTCCTCGGTCCGTTCCAGGTCGCGGTAGCCACGGGAGTTGTGCACTACCTCTATGCGCACGGGATCATCCTCGAACGTGAAGCTGGCGCTGACGGTGCCGTGCCAGCCTCGGAGAGGTTCGTGCTCGACCGCCGCGATGTTCTCCGACGGTGCGACAACCCGCAGGCCGATCTCCACCACGGCAAGAGTCAGCAGCACCGAGGCGATGAGCAGCGCTAGCGGGACCAGCAGACGTCTCGAGGATTCTCTGAGGCTCAAACGAACTCTCCCACGTCTCGATGCACGAACTTCACCAGCTCCGAGTGGGGCCGAGCAGGACGCTGCCCGACAAATGCGGTCGCTCAGAGTGCGACCGGTCAAAGCGCGGCCAGCGCGGCGGCCGCCCCTCCGACGGCGCCGGCGATGTGGCAGCGAGAGCGTAACTCCGCGGGTGACCGCGGTCAATCCCCGCGTCGTGCCCACCCGTCGCGGCTGAGCACGCTCGAGTTCATGGGCACGGGCGTGAAGATACTGCCCTCCAGCAGGCGTTAGGGGTCGTGAGGGCGGCGCTCCCACGACATCGAGGAAAGCAGGATTATTGAGCGCCACCTCACCAATATCCCGTCGGACCCTCCGCGAGGCGTTCGTCCCCCCCGGTTCTCTCTTGACAACATGCTGTGCAGCCGGTAGACTCTTGGGTGTGTGGGCGAAACGTGGATTGTCCCGACCAACCTCGAGTCCTCTTCGAAGCGTTAGTCGTTCCGGGCGAGCCGCGTGGCACGACTGATAACGGAGATGTCAACTGATTCACTCGGGAAGGAGGGTGCCATCGATCCTTTTGTTCTGTTGGTGTTAGTTGGCCTGTCACCTACTTTAGGAGGATTGACATGAAGGTCGCTACCTTCGTAATTATCGCCCTCTTCGCACTCAGCTCCCTGGCTCTCGCTGTCAGCCCGAGCAATGTAATGCCCGTCAAGGAAGCTCAGATTAATGATCCGGGCCAGCCTGACGGCCGCGAGGGCGGCGAGACCATCGAGACTGCGTGGACGATCTATGCACTTCCGTTTGCCGACACCGGCAACACCTGTGACAACATCAACGACTACGACGAGTGGTGCCCCTACACGGGCTCGACGTCGCCTGACGTTGTCTACGCCTACGAGCCCCCGTACGACATGTGCGTGAGCATCAGCCTCTGCGACTCGTACTACGACACCAAGGTCTACGTGTACGAGAACGGGTGGACTCCCGGGGAGTTCGTTGCCTGCGACGATGACAACTTCAACTGCGTGAATCCTCCCGTCTCCTACACGTCGTGGATCGAGTCCGTGGAGCTCTTCGCCGGCAACACGTACTACATCGTCGTTGACGGCTACGGCGGCGGCTGCGGCGACTACGTCCTCTACATGGAAGAGATCGAGTGTGTCGGACCCTGCGACGTCATCTGCGTCGGTGTGCCCGAGGGCGAGCCGACCTGCTATGACGAGTACGACGACCACTTCAACGGTGGCTGCAACGCCGTGCCGCCTGTCTTCTCGATCCAGCCCGTCGGCGACATGACGGTCTGCGGCGAGAGCGGCGTCTTTATGTTCGGTGGCCTGACGTACAGGGACACCGACTGGTATAAGATCTACCCGTGCGGTGGCGCACCCATCAGCATCACGGTCGAGGCCGAGTTCGGCGTCCTCTTCGGCTTCGTGTCGGGCATCGAGGACTGCTTGGCTCCGGCGTTCTACAGCTACTTGACGGCCGAGCCCTGCGTCCCGACCACGCTGACCGAGTACCTGCCCTATGGCGCGTTCGCGATCTTCGTCTCCACCTACGATTGGAATACGCTGTGGGAGTGCGGGATGGAGTACTCGCTCACGATCGAGGGCTACACCGAGCACTGCGATCCGACCCCGGTCGAGGACACGACCTGGAGCACGATCAAGTCGCTCTACAGGTAGTTCTCAAGCAGCACATTGCACCAGGAGAGCGCCCCGCCCAGTGCGGGGCGCTTCTCTATGTACCCGGGCCAGCCGGGCGCGCCGGACGCCGGCGTGCCGAAGGCCGCGCGCGCGCGGCTCCTCCCACGGTTGCGCACCATCCCCCACCGCGCTACCATGGTGCGGTCACCGAGCGGCAGCAGCACCCAACGGAGGTTGCCCCCGAGTGAACAGCCCGCTCATGCTCGGCGGATTGGTCACAACGGAGGCGCCGCGGCACTCGGGCCGCATCGGAAAGGAGCGGGAAGATGGACGAGAAGAGGGCGGAGTTCCATGCCGGCGACAAGGTCGAGAAGGCCGGCAAGTACTACTGCGAGATCTGCCACACCGAAGGCGGAGTCCATAAGCACGAGTTCAAGGAGGGTGATGAGTTCCCCGCCTGCATGAACTGCGGAGACGCGACTTCCTGGAAGGAAGCGCCGAAGGACGGGGGCCAGTAGGATGACCCCGACGAGAACTACGGTCATATTCTCAGCAGTGGCGCTCGCTCTGCTGGCCGGATGTGCCGGAGAGATACAGGAGGATCCGATGTTGGCGGACAAGATGGCGAAGGCCGACGAGGTTTTCAAGAGCAGGCAGTACGAGGAAGCGGGCGTCCTCTTCGAGGAGATAGCGGGAGAGGCCGCGGGCGACAACTCGGCGTTCGTGGAAGCCGCGTCCATGCGGGCGAGAAGCTACCTTATAGCGGAGAAGAAGGACGAGGGCAGGGAGTGGCTGGCCCGCGCGGCGGCAAAGGCCGCGGAGTCGGATCCTCTCGGCTGGTCGCGCTACCTCGGCGTGCGCGGGCGCTTTGAGTGGAAGGACGGTGACAACGAGACCGCGACGAGTACGTTCCGCGAGATGTTCGACTACTGCGGCGAGAAAGAACTCTGGGAGCGCGCGGTCGATGCAGCGCATATGATCGCTATCACCGGCGACCAGAGGCAGAAGTTCGACTGGTCGCTCAAGGGCATCGAGATGGCAGAGAGGGGCGGGATGGACGGATGGCTCGGCCCGCTCTGGAACAACCTCGGGTGGAACTACTGCGACGACGAGCGCTACGGTGAAGCCTACGACGCCCTGATCAAAGCACGGGAGTATCACTACAAGGGCGAGGGAGAGCTGCCGAAGCTCATCGCCGACTACTCGGTGGCCCACGGCATGATGAAGCAGAACCGGCTCCACGAGGCGGAAGCGGCGATGCTCAAGGTGCTCGAGTGGGCCACGAGGCTTGATGCGGGCGGAGCATCCGAAGCCGTCGAGTGGATGGGTTTCGCCAGATGGGACCTGGGCGAGATGGCGATGGAGCTGGGTAACAAGGCCGCCGGGATCGGAATGCTCAAGCAGGCCCTGAGCGAGATAGAGAAGTCGGGCATGCCCAATTGGGATCCCGATCAGTGGAAGCAGAAGCAAGCCCGCGTGGCGGGGCTGGAAGCATGACACCGACGGGTGGACCACGCGGAGAGGGGGGATCGGAGAAGCTGAGGGATGCGCGCGGCGCGGTCGGAGCGCGCGGGCTCGGTGAGAGATCCGGCGCGTCGGGGTTCGTTCGACACTGGCGCCTTGACCCTGACGTTGCCTTCCTGAATCACGGGTCGTTCGGCGCGTGCCGAGACCGCGACCTTCGTAGGAGTGGACCCCGACGACCTCGTCTTCGTTCCGAATGCCACGACCGGCGTCAACACCATCCTCCGCTCGCTCAGTTTCGAGGCGGGAG
>DAOWCM010000209.1 GCA_030639555.1 Candidatus Eiseniibacteriota bacterium
GGTCATCTATGTGTACCACACCCGGCCAGCCGACCGTGCCGCTGGTGAATATCCGCCCCTTGTAACTGTCTTTCGGTTTCTGCAGGCAGTTGGTCGTCATCAGGATGGCACCGGGGAACTGGTCGAACTCGCTGCGCTGGTCCTGCCAGGCGCCGCCATAATTTCCCACAAGGTGCTTGTATTTCCTTAGCCCCGGGTAACCGTGCGCCGGCAGCATCTCGCCGTGCGTGTAGACGTTGATGCCCTTCCCCTCGGTCTGCTCGAGGAGCGCACCGAGGTCCTTGAGGTCGTGCCCGGAGATCAGGATCGCCTTCCCCTTGATCGGGGTCACTCGGACCTGGGTCGGCTCCGGTTGTCCGTAGGAACCCGTGTTGGCCGAATCGAGCACCTCCATCGCGCGCATGTTGATCTCGCCGGTCTTGAGACACCACGCCAGAAGATCCTCCGCCGTCGCGTCCTCTCGAGTGAGGAAGTCCATCCCCTCGTGGAACGCAGCGTACAGCTCCTCATCCTCGATACCCAGCACGATCGCGTGGTCCACGTAGGCCGCCGCTCCCTTGAGCCCGTAGAGCATGAGTTCCTGGAGCCCCGCGATGTCGGCGCCGAGGTAGGCCCGCCTGACCTCGATGGACACTCCCTCTCCCTGAGCGATGAGCGCATCGAGGCTTGCTTCAGGCTGGAATGTCATCGTGTCGGGAAGATCGTCTGGCGTGCCGCCGTCCTTGCGAACCGCGCCCTCGTAGAGACCCTTCACCCTGTCGCGTGCCTCAGCTCCCCTCCTGATGAGACCGGCCAGGCGCTCTGGATCGAAGTTGACGTTCGTCACGGTCGTGAAGAGCGCCTCGATGACGAACACGTCGGCCTCGTGGTCGATCGCGCCGAGCGCACGCGCGCGGTGCGCGTACATCGAGACGGCCTTCGCCGTGTGAATGAGAAGATCCTGGAGCGCCGCTGTCTCAGGGTTCTTGCCGCACACACCTCCCGCCGTGCATGCGACGCCCTTGGCCGTCTGCTCGCACTGATAACAGTACATCACACCTCCGTTGTTGTCCGCTACTGCCGTTGCCGCTCCCTTTTCCCGCGGCTGCTGTCACACACCTATGGACTCGCCGACCGACGTACTGAAGTCGGCGACGGTCATCTTCTCCAGCTGCTCGCGAACCTCACCCCCGATCCTGCAGAAGAGATCGCCGAGAACGCACGACGCCCATCCGCAGGTCGGGACTTCCATGACGCACGTGTCGACATCCATCGGTCCCTCTACCATCTCGTAGACCTCCCTGATGGAGACCTCCTGTGGGGGACGGGTGAGGCTGTAGCCCCCGCCGGGACCACGGCTGCTTCTGACGAGTCCGGCCCTGGCCAGCCGCTGGAGCACCTTCACCAGATGGGACTTGGAGACGCCCAGCGCGTCAGCCATTGCCTCCGCGGATGTCTGTCCGCCGTCGGTGCCGGCCAGGATCCCCGCGGCGTGGATCGCGAGGGAGGCGGCCTCTGAGACCTTCACCGGATTGCTCATCGTGGGTCCTCTTGGGTCGAGCTGCCATTGCGTCAACCGGATACTGGTATTGAAGCACCAGAATATATGTATATGGTGGGTGGTGTCAAGCGCTTTTCTGAGACCGAGTTCAGCCCCGTTTCTCACGCCCAGCACGCTTGACGGTGGCCTCCTGGAGGGCGATAGTGGGCGCACCGGGAGTCGTGAGTGGGCGCGCCAGGGGCCACGTGACCTGGACGCCCGGGCTTCATCGCACACAGAAGAGGGGGAGAGGATGCACATCGAGAGACACGGCAGTCTGGCTGCGAGGGCCATCGCGTTCGCGCTCTGCGCCCTGCTGCTCGGAGCGGTAGGCGCCGGGGCCAATGACGCGGTGAGGATAAAGGCCGCCGAGGCGGCTCAGCACATCGGCGAGGTCGCCGAGGTCTGCGGGCGCGTCGCCAGCACGGCTCACATCGCCGCCGTCAAGGGGCAGCCCACCTTCCTCAATCTGGAACGTCCCTACCCGGATCAGCCGTTCAACGTCGTCATCTGGGGGAGCGCCCGCTCTCGCTTCGATGCGCCGCCGGAGCGCGCGTTCGACGGGAAGGATATCTGCGTCACAGGTCTCATCGAGACCTACCGCGGCAAGCCGCAGATCGTCGTGAGCGATCCGGACCAGATCGTGCTGGTGAGTCCTCCGGAGGGGGGAAACGAGCTCACCGAGACGGAGAGGATCCTCGTGAAGGCGCTGCTTGCCTCACTGGGGCACGAGACCAACTACGGATCGGGGGAGTGGGACGAACAGACGGTCGAGGCGATGATCGCTTTTCAGGAGGCCGAGGGCATAGAGCCTACGGGCGAGCCGGACTCCGCGACTCTCCGCGCGCTGGCCGACGCGGTTCCCGGGATTCCTGACGAGGACCGGGACCTGGTCATTCGCCTGCTTCTGTTCGAACTGGCGCGGCGACAGGAGTAAAGTCGGCGACGACCGGCAGGTGGTCCGAGGCGACCAGCGTGTCGTCCAGGTGCAGCCCGTAGCGCGCGAGGACCTCGGGTGCCAGTTCCTCTGTCGCCAGGATGAACGCGCGCTCCAGTCTGAGCACACTGTCCGAGTAGATGATGTAGTCCAGCTTCCCCGGGGCGAACGAACTCCGCGCGTCTCGCCAGGTGGCCACCGTGACGCCTCCGGCCGTGCGGGGCCACGCGTCGGCGAGAGGGGTCCCATCCCAGTCGGGCGCGAACGACGTCCCGAACCTGCCTTCGTCGGCGATCCTCCCTGACAGCAGAGTCTGAACCTGGCTCGCACCTCCCACGAGGTTCATGTCACCCGCGATGACGATGGGCGTGCCCTCGGGGAGGTCGAACGCCGCCGGCGCGCCCCCACGAATCGGTGAATCACCCTGCGTCATCGTATCGCGCGTCCACGCGGCGATTCCGTCGAGCTCCTCCTGTCTTTCGACCTCCTTGTTGCAGCACGGGGGATGGGCACAGATCACAGAGAGGTCGACCTCGAAGGTGTCATCCGGCAGGTCGACGAGCGCCCAGTAGTTGCCCGACGCGTCGATCGCAGCGGCCTGAAGCAACGGATACCTGCTGACCACGTGACCCTCGTGCGTGTTCATGCCGTGCCACTCGACTCCCGGAATCGCCAGCGAGACGTAGTCGGCCGCCTGCCGGGCCGTGTGAGCCCAGATCTCCTGGAAGCAGATGACGTCGGGGTCGAGCGCCCTCAGCACGCGGATGAACGGCGCCGGACGCTTGAAGAGCCCGTCGAAGAGCACGTTCCAGGTGACCACCCGGATGTGGTCCGGGCGGAGTCTTTGGAGAGAGACAGTCTGTGGGGGAGGCTGTGGCCGGTCGGAGAGCTCCACCGTCACGGCCCCCTCGTTCGGCAGGCGGTCACCGGCATCGCGTCCTTCGTCCACCAGGACGAAAGATGCGCGCGGCCCCGGGGCGACGTCCACGCCGGTCTTCGTCCGGCGCAGGAACGACACCTCGAATCGTACCGACGAGACCGTCGGCGCCTGCCAGAGTCCGATGTCCGCCTGTTCCACCCTCGTGCCACAGCCTACGGACCAGACCTCGCCCTCTCGTCGACCGAACGTCCACGTGAGTTCGGCGCCCATTCCCTCGACGGCCCGTCCTGTCGAGGCGTCGCCGTCTCCATCGACGAGCAGCGTGATCATGTTGCCACCCTGGAGGTTCATCTCCGTACCCAGGTCGAGCAGCAGTGTGACCCGCTCCCTGTCGCTCCGCACCCGGACACTGCCGAAGTCGATCGCGCTCCCGTTGCCGCTCGGATCCGTCCATGTGGGCTCGACGGTTTCCCAGTCTCCGAACAGCCCGTCGACCGCCACCGGGATTTCCTGCGCGGCAGCCGAGCCGGCGATTCCGAAGAGCGCCAGAGCCACACACACCGCTCGTCTCACGCTGTTTCTCCTTGTCAGGTTCGCAGATGGACCGCGCTTCGCGCGGGTTCCCTCCAACAACTACAGCATCAGCCTTCCGGCGGTCAAGGCAGGAAGGAGATGGAGCGGCGGGGGCCCACGCGTCGCCGCGGCGCTCGTGCGTCACCTCGGCGCCCACGGGACGCTCCTTGACTGGCGCAGGTTCCCGTCAGATACTTGGCTGATCGTATCGGAGCAGGAACGTCCACGGAGAGGAACTGCCTTGTCACATTCGGACTCGCTTTCATCAGGCGCTTCAGGATCAGCCGGTTTGCTGAGGCCGCGTCTCCGCGCCCGGGCGTGGACCCGTGCCGCGGCCGCGTGTCTCGGGGCCGCACTTGCGCTGGGAGGGTGTTCCGGGCCGTCCCTGGATCCCGGTGTTCCCAGGCACGTGGTCGTCATTTCGATTGA
>DAOWCM010000101.1 GCA_030639555.1 Candidatus Eiseniibacteriota bacterium
CGACCAGGATTCGAGAGAGGTGTGGTCCCACAATGATCCGACCCGGTAACCTCGGTCACTCCGTCGCCGGAGCTGCGGCCGCACTTGTCGCCGTGGCGCTCTTCCTGTCGTCCGCCGCCGCCGACGTCCTGATCTGCCGGAAGGATCTTCCTCCGGACGGCACCGTCATCGAGGGGGCTCCCAAGGTCTTCGTTGACGAGGTGCCCGAGATCGGCGCGATTGAACTCGCGGCTTCGCGGGGGCGGTCGCGGGACGGCAGAGCGACCGTCCGACTTCTGGCGCTGCGCATCGCGTTCATTCCGGACAACGACCCCCACAGCACGGGCGACGGCACCTTCGACTACTCCGAGTTTCAGGAGGATACGTTCGACAGCCCGCCGCACGACAAACTGTACTTCGAGCTCCACATGACGGCGCTCGACAACTACTACGGGTCGGTCTCCTACGACAACCTCGAGATCGAGTTCGACGTCTTCCCGGCGGAACCCGAGTCGGCCTACATCGTGCCGCACGACATGGGCTACTACCACGACTACTCGGAAGAGCAGGTCTGGTACGTGAGCCAGGTGGAGAAGTTCACGAGAGACGCCTTCGCGGCTGCCGACACCTCGGACTCCATCGACTTCTCGCAGTACGACGGCTACATTCTCTTCCACGCGGGCGCCGACTGGCAGAGCGACATCAATCTCGATTCTCCGTTCGATCTTCCGTCCGCGCACATCATGCTCGGCGAGCCCATTCTAGTGAACGACGGCGCAGTGGAGGTATGGAGCGCCGCGATAATGCCCGAGACCTCGTGCCAGGACGGCCTGACCATGGTCCTGAACGGGACGCTCGTCCACGAGGTCGGACACACGCTGGGGCTTCCGGATCTCTACAACGTCTCCAACTTCTTCCCGGCCATCGGCATGTGGGGCATCATGGACTCCGGCGGCAGCATCGGCATGAACTCGCCGTGGGGGTGGGCCTACGGGCTCATACCGGCCTCGCCGTGCGCGTGGTCGAAGGAGTATCTGGGGTGGCTGGATCCGGTCGTTCTCCTCGACGACGCCGACGACATCCAGGTCAAGGCGACCGAACTCAGGGGCCCCGGGGACAGGCTCTTCAAGATCCCCATCACGAGCGATGAGTACTTCCTGATAGAGAACAGGCTGGACGACATCGGGCACGACAACACGGTCGCGATCGACGTCGCCGAGGAGCGAGGCGTCGTTCTGGAGCCCGTGGATCCGTTCCTGGACCCTCTGGAGCCGAATCACGAGTACGACTTCCTGCTTCCCGGGCCGGGTATGCTCATCTACCACATCGACGACACCCGCGTTCTGCCGGGCCTCATGCCCTGGGACACGGTCAATGCCGACCGTCACCGACTGGGCGTCGCCGTCGAAGAGGCGGACGGCATCATGGACCTGGGCAACATCCTGAGTTTCTACTGGGCGGGCAGCAGGTACGATCCCTTCTTCGCGGAGAACAACGGGACGTTCTCGTGGGACACCTATCCCTCGACCGACACCAACATGGGGGGGAAGACCTACGTTACGGTGACCAACATATCCGACACGGGCGACGTCATGACCATGGACCTGCGCTTCGACAGGTGGAAGGACGGGTGGCCGATCGACCTGAACGAGCCGCTTGGTTCGATGACACCCCGCGTCGCCGATCTGGACGGTGACGGCGACGGTGAGGTCATCGTGGCGGCGGCGAGCGGCAACGTCTACGCGTGGCATCACGACGGGACGCCGGTTCTTCCGATGTCCGGGTTGTCCGGCGGCTTCGCGGTCGTTCCCGGAGGCATCACTCGCTCACCATCGGTGGCGGATCTCGACGGCGACGGCGACGCGGAAGTCATCGTGGCTTCCAGGGCCGGTTCGCTGTACGTCTGGGATCACACGGACAACAACGGTGACGGGTACGCCGACCTGCACTCTATCGAGTACCCGCTGGCGCTGGACGGGCCCGCCAGCTCGGTGCCGGTTGCCTCCAACTTCGACGACACGCCGGGGCTCGAGATCGCTGTCGCGTCCGGAGGAGGGAACCTCAACGTCGTTGACAACGAGGGGGTGCACCTGGGCTCCTCGCCCTACTCGTTCGGTCACCTGGTTCTCGATGACGTGTGCATTGCCGCGGGAGACCTGGACGACGACGGGCTCTCTGAGATCGTGACGTCCACGACCAACCGTGGGTGGATCGCGGTCCTGAACGCCGACGGGAGCTCCGTGGCGGGATGGCCCGTGGTCGTCGACGCGTGGGAGCGCGAGACGTCACAGATTGTCGTCGGCGACATCGACCGGGCGCCCGACGGAGCGCCTGAGGTTGTCGCCGTGGGTTCCGGAGGGACCGTCCATGTGTGGAACAGCGCAGGTAATGAGCTTCCGGGGTGGCCGGTCAACCTTCGCAAGAGGGTCGAAGCCCGCCCCTCGCTGGGCGACCTCGACGGAGACGGATATCTCGAGATAGTCGTTCCGGCAGGCCCGGCCGCCATCGCAGCATTGCGCGCCAACGGCACTCGCGTCGAGAACTGGCCTCTCGTGACTGATGGGGGAGACAGCACGCGCCCCGCGGGCGCGTCCGCGCTCATCGGTGATATGGACGGAGAAGGCAGGCTGGACGTGCTGTCGGCGGGTCCGGGCGGAAGCATGTTCCTCTGCGACGCCGTCAGCGGAGAAGTGATTCCCGGCTGGCCTTACTCGTCCGACCCCGCGCTCGGCACGCCGTGGGCGGGCGACATCGACGAAGACGGCCAACTGGACATCCTGGTCGCGGGCACGTCGGGGCGAGTTCTTCTGATGGGACTGCCATACGCGCACGAAGCCGGGTCCATGATCTGGTCCACCGAGGGCGGGAGCGCGTCGGGAGAGGGAGCGTACCCTGATTCGATCCTCCCGGGCGAACCGGCGCCGACCGGGGAGCTGCTGTCGCCGGAGCGGACCTACTGCTATCCGAACCCTGCCGAGAGGTCCGATCTCACCATCAGGGTCTTCCTGGAGGAGGAGGCGGACATCGAGGTCGAGATACTGGACGTCGCCGGAGAGGTCGTGGAGCGGTTGGAGCGGGAGGGCGTACTGACGGTCAACGAGATCACATGGAGCACATCGGGCGTCGCGAGCGGACTCTACATCGTCCGCGTCAAGGTCATCGACCCCCTCGACGCGTACTACGCGGAGCTTGGCAGGCCGCCCCGGTCGGAATCGAAGGCAATGAAGGTCGCGGTTATCAGGTAGGCGGTGCGGATGAAGCTCAGGCGGTGCAGATGAAGTTCTCTTCGGCTGTCGTGGCGGCGGTGATCCTGCTTGCGGCCGGGCCAGTAGCTTCCGGTGCGCTCCCGACCGGTGGTGGAACGCCCGCCGCGTGGGGCGCCGATGCGCGGGCGTGCTCCGTCACGCCGGAGCTGGCCCTCATCTCGTCGCTTGACGCCCGTGATGAGTTGCTTGGGGCGGGGGCGGGGGGAGTGGAGGCGGAGGCCATCGGGCACGACCCCACGCTGATGTTCCTTGCTTCGTTCGCCGTCCCGGGTTCGGGGCAGCTCGTCCAGGGCAAGAAGCGGGGATATCTGTTCCTGGCGGCCGAGGTCGCGCTCTGGGGCGGGTTCTACATGCTCGAGAGCAAGGGAACGGACGATCGTGATAGGTACGAGACCTTCGCCGACGACCACTGGGACTTCGCGGCCTACGCCGCCTGGTACGATGCGACGTGCGTCGATTGTCCGAGCTGCGACGAGTATCTGTGCCGCCCGCTTGCCGAGTACGGCACGCAGGAGTACTACGAGGACATCGGCAAGTACGCGACCTACTGGCGATGGTGGTTCGAGGACGGCGATGAGACCTACATAAACTGGGACGCGTACAGCGACAACGACGTGGCATTCCGGGACACGTACTACGACATGCGCGGCGACAGCAACCGGCACCTTAAGCAGGCGCGCTACGCCATGATGGCCGCGCTTCTCAATCACGTGGCGGCGGCGGTGGACGCGTTCCTGACGGCGCGAGGCGGCGCCTTGCCCCCGACCGACTCGGTTGGTGATCTAGGGCTAGAGTTCGACGTAGCTGACGGCGGTGACGGGCTCCGCTGCGCGCTCACGGCGAGGTACTGATGAAGAACCGAACGACAGTCGGAATCTCCCTGCTGGTGTTCGTGGCCCTCCTTCCGGTGGCGGTCGCCGCGGACGAAGGTGCACCGCTCAGCCTCTCGTGGGAGGCGGGATACGTCGGTGCCTGTCTTGCGGAGTCGGGCCTGTCGTTGTCGGATGAGACGCCGCTGGCGGAGCTGGAGGCGAGACCCTCGTCCGGTGTGTCCTATGGCGGCGGCCCGGACACGAAGAACCCCATGGTTGCGCTTCTCCTGTCGTGCGTCGTGCCCGGCTGGGGAGAGATCTACGTGGGCGAGACGACCCGCGGGCGCTGGTTCATGGCGGCCGAAGCGGCCATATGGGCGGGATATGGCACGTTCCGGATTCAGGAGGGGATGCGAGAGGACAGCTACAGGGAATACGCTCAGATCTTCGCGGGAGCTGCCGCGGGGGCCAGCTCCGATTACCTCAACGACATGGGCGGCTACATTCGTAGCGAGGGAGACAACAGCTACAACGAGTCGATTCGCCGTGAGGCGAGGAGCCTCTTCCCGGACGACCTCCAGGCGCAGGCGGCGTACCTCGCGGAGAACGGGTATCACGGCGACCTCTCGTGGGATTGGGGCACCAGGGACCGCTTCCTTGAGTACCGGGATCTCCGGCGGTTCGCTTCGGAGTCGGAGAGGAACGCCTTCTACGCGACGGGCCTGGCGGTCCTCAATCGGGTCATTTCTGCGATTGATGGCGCGTGGATGGCCAGGCGGCACAACGCCGGCGTTTCCGGCGAGCCCGCCGCGCGTCTCTCCGTGGTTCCGCAGATCTCTGCCGGCGAGGTCGGCGCCAGAGCGACGCTCGAAATGTCGTTCTGACGCTCGCGTTTCCCTTCTGTTTGCGCCGCTCCCCAATGACCCATCCCTGATGGAGACAACCACTATGTGCGTCGACTGGAGAAGTCGTTCTCGGCGACCGCCGCTGACGGCGGTCCTCGTCGTGACGGCGATGCTGGGCGCCGTGGTCGTCACGGCGGCGCTCCCGGCGCGTGCGAGCGATGCGCCCGTGCCGCGTCCGGTGCACTTGTCGGGGCGCGCGCGCGTCGTAAAGGGACTCCTCGTACTCGACGAGCTGCCGGGCACGGGCGAGCTGGGCATGAGGGAGCCTGCGGCAGTGGCCATGGACCACAGGGGGAACGTGGTCATCGCGGACACCGGCAACCACAGAGTGCTCGTCATCGGGCGTGACGGAACGCTCCTCCAGGAATTCGGAGGCTACGGTTGGGACGCGGAGCGACTGGACACTCCAAGTGATGTCTGCGTCTACCGGGGTTTCTACACCTACGTGCTCGATGAGGGCAACCGCCGGGTGGCTCGCTATGACGTTGAGGGCAACTACATTGGCCTGGTGGTCACGGAGGACGAGGCAGGGAGCCCCGTGGCCATCGCGGTCGTGAAGGCCGGAGGACTCCTCCTGGTCGATACCGACACGCAGTCCGTGCTGTCCTTTTCGCAGTTCGACGAGGCGCTCGAGCCCGTCGGGTGGTTCGGCGTGGACGAAGGAGGACTCCTCGCGCCCAGCGACGTTGCAGCCGGTCCCTCGAGGGAGGTCGCGGTGGCCGACGCCGGACGGTTCTCCGTCGAGGTCTTTGACGAGTTCGGTGCCCCTCTCTACTCACTCTCGGCTCCCGACACGCTCGAACCCCGGGACGTCGCGTTCGACGCGCACGGGAACGTCCTCGTGGTCGACGCGCGGCACAATCGCGTGCTGGCTTTTCCCGCCGGCGGGGGTCCTCACACGACGTTGCTCCCGGGCGATACGGGCTTCCGCTTCACCGCCATTGCATTGGGTCCCGCTGGCGAGCTGGCCGCGCTTGACGGCGAGACCGGGCGCGTGCAGCTGATCGAGATTATCTATGACGCCGATGCCCCAGGACGCTAGGGTTCGCTCCGGCGTACCGCGTGCCGCGCGCCCTGTCCGGGGCGTATCGCCTCGGCCTTGGCGTGCGAGTTCCGCGGGGGCGGTCCTCGCTGTCCTGCTCGTCCTGTTTCTGCTCACGCCGGCATCACACGCGGGTTCCATCGTTCGAAGAGGGGGAGTCCGCGAGCTGTCGGTTCAGCCCGCCGACGCCATGGCCGGAGTCGAGCTGCCCGACGTGTTCGTCATCGCGGGCAGCGACAGCGTCCGGGTCGACGGCGAGGCCCTCACGCGCGGCGTCGACTACGAGATCGACTACGATCTCGGGACCGTCGCTGTCATGTCCGCGATCCCAGACGACGGCGTTGTGACTATCACCTACCGCTTCATCCCTTTGAACCTGAAGAAGATCCACCGTCGTGCCGTCCTCGAGTCCCTGGCCGCGCTCCCCCCGGGCTTCGCGGAAGACGCCCAGCTGCTCGAGCGCCCGGACGAGTCTGAGGTCCCGCCTCCGCCCTCGCACGGGCTCACCATCGGCGGGGCCAAGACATTCGGCATCACCGTGGGCTCGAACCGTGACGCGAGCCTCGAGCAGTCGCTCCGCATGAACATCACGGGCCGCGTAACGCGCGACGTGTCGGTGGCCGCCTACCTGTCCGATCAGAACACGCGGCTGGCGCCCGAGGGAGACACGGAGGAGCTCCGGGCCCTTGACAAGGTGCTGATCGAGATAGAGGGAAAGAACGTCGCGGCCACAATGGGCGACTACGTGCTCGGGATCGAAGGGGGGCCTCTCGCAGACTTCCGCAGGGACGCGACGGGGGCGATGCTGAGTGCCTCTCGCGGCCGCGCCGACATCATGCTCGCCGGGGCGCGCACGGCGGGTCAGTTCAGAACGCTGACGTTCCTCGGTGTGGACGGGAAGCAGGGCGCTTACTTGCTGACCGACGAGTCGGGCGGGACGGGCGTTTCCGTTGTTGCGGGCAGCGAGCGCGTGTGGGTCGATGGAGTCAAGATGGTGCGAGGGCGTGACAACGACTACGTGATCGACTACGCCGGAGGGGCGATCGAGTTCACGGAGCACCGGCCCATCGTCCGCGAGAACGAGATCACGGTGGACTATGAGTTCAGCTCCGGCGACTACCAACGCGACACCTACGCCGGCAGGGCCTCGCTGACGAACGCGGGCGGGCAGGCCTTGCTCGGCCTCTCGTTCTTCCGCGAACTGGACGACACGGGCGCGTCCGCGTCCGCCTCGTTCTCGGCCAAGGAGCTCGCGGTGCTCGAGGCCGCCGGGGATAACAGGGAGTTGGCGCATGACGACGGCGTCGACTCGGTAGGTGTCGGCCACGGTGACTACAACTTCGTCGAAACTGACACGGCCAGTTTCTTCAGTTACGCGGACCCCCCCGGCTCCGGCAGCTACAACCTCCACTTCGAGCGAGCAGGTGGGGGAGACTACGTCTACGACTACGTCACCGGGCACTACATCTACGCCGGAGAGGGAGAGGGTGA
>DAOWCM010000035.1 GCA_030639555.1 Candidatus Eiseniibacteriota bacterium
ATCTCAGAGCTTAAGGGTAGCCTTCTCAGAAGAAGCCCGGCCGGCGTCGTTGTTGACGTTGGAGGTATCGGGTTCAGCATGCTCGTTCCTCTCTCGACGTTCCGTGAACTGGGCGACGAGGGGTCGGACGTGCACCTCTTCACGTACCTCCACGTCAGAGAGGACGCCCTGGATCTCTTCGCCTTCATCACGGAGGCCGAACGCTCTATCTTCCGCGAGCTGATATCGGTCTCGGGCATCGGTCCGAAGCTCGGCCTCGCCGTGCTGTCGGGGCTGTCCCCCGAGGTCTTCCATAGGGCCGTAGTCGAGGAGGACATGGGGCTTCTGACCAGCGTTTCCGGGATAGGGAAGAAGACCGCTCAGAGGATGATAGTCGACCTCAAGGAGAGGCTCTCGGGTCTCGACGTCTCATCGATCGGCGGCGCCGGAAGCGGGAGAGAGGACACGGGCGACGCGGTTCGCGCGCTCGTATCGCTGGGCATGAACCGGAACAGCGCTCGCGAGGCCGTGCTGCGCGTGCAGGGTGAGGCCGGTTGCGAGCTGCCGGTGGAGGAACTGATCAGGCGTGCGCTCAGGAGGGGAGCCTAACGGATGAGCGAGACGACCGGGCGCGTGACCGCACCCGCCCCATCCAGCGACGACGTCAGGTTCGATACCAAGCTTCGGCCGGCAAACTTCAGCGAGTTCGTAGGCCAGGAGACCCTCCTGAAAAACCTCAGGGTCTTCATCCAGGCGGCGCGGAAGCGCGAGGAGCCGCTGGACCACTGTCTGTTCTACGGGCCGCCGGGCTTAGGCAAGACCACGCTGGCGTACATCATTGCTGCGGAGATGGGAACCGAGCTCGTCTCGACCTCGGGACCGGTCATCGAGCGCGCCTACGACCTGACGGGCATCCTGACGAACCTCAAGCGCGGCGACGTCCTCTTCATAGACGAGATCCACCGGCTCCAGCACGTGGTCGAGGAGTATCTCTACCCCGCGATGGAGGAGTTCTCCGTTGACATAGTTCTGGACAAGGGACCGTCCGCCAGAAGTGTCAAGCTCAACCTGGAGCACTTCACGCTCGTGGGCGCGACGACCAGGGCCGGGCTCCTGACGTCGCCGCTCAGGTCGCGCTTCGGCGTGGCGCAGCGGCTGAACTACTACAACCCGGAGGAGCTGGCGCGGATCGTCCTGAGATCGGCCGGTATCCTCGGTGTGCCCATCACGGATGACGGCGCCCTCGAACTCGCGCGACGGGCGAGGGGGACCCCCAGAATCGCAAACAGGCTCCTGCGTCGTGTGCGCGACTTCGCCGAGGTGGAGGGCGACGGGCGGGTCACCGCGGAGGTCGCTCACGAGTCGCTCCTGAAGCTCGAGGTGGACGAGCGCGGGCTCGACGATATGGACCGGCGCATCATGGAGGCCGTCATCAGGCGCTTCAGCGGCGGGCCGGTCGGTGTGAAGAGCCTGGCCGTGGCGGTTGGTGAGGAAGCCGAGACCATCGAGGAGATCTACGAGCCGTTCCTGATCCAGGAGGGGCTTCTCAAGAGAACGTCGCGAGGGCGAGAGGCGACGCCCGCGGCGTACGAGTACTTCGATGATATCTCAAAGCCGGGGGAGCAGGAGAAGCTGCTGTAGAGGGTGACGGCGGCGCGGGCCACCTGCGGCCCTAGGGCTCCGACTGCTCGCAAACCGGGCCGCAGGTGGCCCGCCCCACCGCAATCCACGCCTCGCCAGCCGAGGACTTACCGTGAAGATCCTGCTACACATCTGCTGTGGGCCGTGCGCCCTCGTTCCCATGCGAGAGCTTCTCGCGGAGAGGCACGAGGTCGCCGGCGCCTTCGTCAATCCGAACATCCACCCGTACCGTGAGTTCGAGAGCAGACTCGAGGCGGCGCGGCTGGCGTGTGTGGCGCTGGGTGTTGCGATGGTCCGCGAGGACGGTTACGGGCTGACCGAGTTCCTGCGCGCCGTCGTCGGGCACGAGGACGAGCGGTGTCCCATCTGCCATGCGATGAGACTGGACCGCGTGGCGGAGCTGGCGAGCTCGCTCGGGTTCGACGCGTTCTCGACGTCGATGCTCGTATCGACGTACCAGGACCACGAGGGCATCCGTGAGGCGGGGGAGGCCGCGGCGGCGGCTCACGGAGTCGAGTTCGAGTACCGCGACTTCCGGCCGAGGGTGATGGAGGGTGTGAAGGTCTCGAAGGAGATGGGGCTCTACCGGCAGCAGTACTGCGGCTGCATCTACAGTGAGTGGGAGCGCTACGGGGAGTGAAGACCTCCGATTTCGACTACGAGCTCCCGAGGGAGCTCATCGCACAGTACCCGGCGGACAGGCGCGATGAGTCGCGCCTTCTGGTTGTCAGGCGGGACGGAGGCGCACTGGAGCACCGCCTGTTTCGCGACGTCGGGGAGTATCTCGAGCCGGGCGACGTGCTCGTTGTCAACGAGAGTGAGGTCATCCCGGCTCGTCTGCTGGGCCGCAGGAGCGGAGGCGGTCGGGCCGAGATGTTCCTTCTTCGCGGCCTCGGGGACCATCGCTGGGAGGTTCTCGTGCGCCCCGGCGCCAGGATCCGGGAGGGGGCGGAGCTGTCCTTCGGTGACGGGCAGCTGACGGCGCGCGTCCTAGAGGTCCTTCCGGACGGGAAGCGCGTGGTCTCGCTCTGGGCTCCGGGAGATGTCGCGGCGACGGCCGAGAGGCTGGGGGCCGTTCCGCTGCCGCCCTACATCGACAGGGAGCCCGAGGCGGCGGACAGCCTGCGCTACCAGACGGTCTACGCCCGCGTTCCGGGGGCGGTGGCCGCGCCCACCGCCGGGCTTCACTTCACCGAGGAGCTTCTGGCCGAGCTCGGCGCTGCGGGTGTCGCAACGGCGCCGCTGACACTCCACGTCGGGATAGGGACGTTCCGTCCGGTCTCGGTCGAGGACCCGGCCGACCACCCGATGGAGAGCGAGCGCTTCGAGCTTCCCATGGATGCCGCGGACGCGATCAACGCGGCTCGTGACGGCGGCGGGAGAGTGGTCGCGGTCGGGACCACGTCCGTCCGGACGCTCGAGTCCGTGGCGGAGGAGGACGGACACGTAGAGGCCGGGTCCGGTTCCACGAACCTCTTCATCCGGTCGCCCTACCGTTTCAAGTGCGTCGACGTACTTCTCACCAACTTCCACCTCCCGAGATCGACTCTCCTCATGCTCGTGTCCGCGTTCGCCGGGCGAGAGCGGGTCCTCGACGCCTACGCCGAGGCCGTGAGGGAGCGCTACCGGTTCTACAGCTACGGCGACGCGATGCTGCTGCTCTAGCGGGGCAGGCGCGGCGCTCTTCCCCCATGCACGCGCGCTTCCGTCAATCCGCTTGACAGTCTCAGAGCCTGCGGATAGAGTACGCGAGCCTCCGTCGGGCGTACGGAGAGCCGGAGGTTGCCTTGCTTGAGTTCCGGATCGTTGCTGTCGATGCGGAGACGAAGGCGCGGGCCGGGGAACTCGTGACGCCCCATGGTGTCGTTGAGACACCAGTCTTCATGCCGGTCGGCACTCAGGCGACCGTGAAGGCGCTTGCCCCTTCCGATCTCGAGGAGATCGGCGCACGGATTGTTCTGTCCAACGCGTATCACCTGTACCTGCGTCCCGGCACCGAGCTCATCAGGGAGGCCGGCGGGATCCATCGCTTCATGGGATGGGACCGCGCCATCCTGACCGACAGCGGCGGTTTCCAGGTGTTCAGCATTGCGCGCCTCAACCGCGTCACCGACGACGGGCTGGAGTTCCAGTCCCACCTCGACGGTTCCCGCCACTTCATGTCCCCGGAGCAGAACGTCGCCATCCAGCGCGACATAGGGGCCGACATCATCATGGCTCTGGACGAGTGCGTCGCATACCCCGCGGAGAGGAGCTACGCGGCCCGCTCGCACGAACTGACGCTCAAGTGGGCGCGACGGGCCTTAGACGCGTGGCGCGAGGCCCCGGGCGAGCAGTCGCTGTTCGGGATCGTGCAGGGGGCGACCTACGCGGACCTCCGCAGGGAGTCCGCGGCGGCGCTGGCCGGGATGGAGTTCCCCGGCTACGCCATCGGGGGGCTGGCGGTCGGTGAGCCCAAGGGGGCAATGCGGGAGATGGTCGACGCCGCGGTGGAGGAGCTTCCGGAAGGGAGACCGCGCTACTTCATGGGGCAGGGGTTCCCCGAGGACATCATCGGCTCCGTGGTCCAGGGCATCGACATGTTCGACTGCGTCATGCCCACCCGCAACGCGCGGAAGGGCTCGGTGTTCACCTCGCGCGGCAAGCTGGTTGTCAAGAACGCCGCCAACGCCTATGACCACGGTCCGATGGACCCCGAGTGCACCTGCTACGCGTGCCGGAACTTCTCAAGAGCCTACATGAGACACCTGTTCGCCGCGGACGAGATGCTCGGCGCGCGGCTGGCGTCGCTTCACAGCCTGACGTTCTACGTGACGATGATGCGAGAGATGCGAGCCGCCATAATCAAAGGGGATTTCGGCGACTGGCGGCGGTCGTTCCTATCCAGATACGAAGAGGGCGGCCGTGGGGAAGGGGGCGGTGGCGGGGTAGACGTGAACTGACAGACGGACGGAGGTGAGATGCACAACAACATGGCCAACCTGGTCGACGGTGTCGCGACGGGATCCGGTGGGAAGATAGTGCTACTGGTCGCGGACGGGGTCGGCGGTCTGCCGCATCCGGAGACCGGGCTCACCGAACTCGAGACCGCGCGGACGCCCAACCTCGACGCCCTGGCGCGGGAATCCTCCTGCGGTCTGCACGTGCCGATCGCGCCTGGCATAACGCCCGGCAGCGGCCCGGCGCACATGGCGCTCTTCGGCTACGACCCGGTGCGTTACAAGATAGGTCGAGGTGTTCTCGAGGCGTTGGGGATCGGGTTCGACCTCAGGCCGGGCGATGTGGCGATTCGTGTCAACTTCGCGACCGTGGACGAAGAGGGGCGTATCACCGACAGGCGCGCGGGGAGGATCCCGACGGAGAAGTGCGAGGAGCTGACGGCCCGGCTGGACCAGATCCGGCTACCGATGGTCGAGCTGTTCGTGCGGCCCGTGAAGGAGCACAGGGCGGTCATCGTGCTGAGGGGCACGGGCCTCGCCGGAGGGCTGAAGGACACCGACCCGCAGGCGACCGGCGTGCCGCCGCTCCCGATCGAGATCACGGACGGTCCGCAGGAGAAGACCGCGGATCTGCTGAACGCCTTCCTGGCCGCGGCGGGGGAGCTTCTCAAGGAGGAGCCCAAGGCCAACGCCATCACGATGCGGGGCATCGCGGCGCTCGAGGAGATACCGTCGGTGGGCGAGCGATTCAGGATCAGGGCAGCGGCTCTGGCCGGATACCCGATGTACCGCGGGGTCGCGGGGCTCGTCGGCATGGACGTTCTCCCGAAGGTGGAGACGGCGGACGAGGTGGAGGAGGCCCTGCGCGCGGCGTACCGGGACTACGATTTCGTTTTCGTTCACTTCAAGAAGACCGACTCGACCGGCGAGGACGGCTCGTTCGATGCGAAGGTCGCGGCCACCGAGGAGCTGGACGAGGTGGTGGCACGCGTTCGGGGCGTGGATCCGGACGTGTTGCTGGTGACAGGCGACCACTCGACACCGTCGGCGATGGCGATGCACAGCTGGCATCCGGTGCCGGTGCTTGTGCGCGCCGCGAGCGCTCGCGTGGACGACGTCGCCACGTTCGGCGAGTCAGCATGTCTGCGCGGGTCGCTGGGCACCGTCCGCGCGGTCGACCTGATGCCGCTCATGCTGGCGCACGCGGGACGGCTGGCGAAATTCGGGGCGTAGAGGAACCACTATGTCAGCACACGACGACATCCCGCGCTCCAGAGAGCTGCTGCTCGTCATCGTGAGCGGGGCGTGCCTCGTCCTTGCGTTCCCGCCGATCAACCTCGTGCCTGCCGCGTTCGTCGCGCTCGTTCCGCTCTTCCACGTCATAAGGAACGTGAGAGGAGGCGGGTTTTGGAGCGGGTTCCGTCCGGGCTTCGTCGCCGGGATCACGTTCTTCCTGCTGCTTCTATACTGGTTGGCGCTTCTCTCATCGGACCAGATGGACAACCCGGTCGTGATGAGTGGGCCGCTCTTCCTGCTGGTGCTTCTGCAGTCCTTCTACTGGGGGCTCTTCTCGGCCGTCGCGTCGTTCGTCGGGCACAGGACTCGAATTCCGTGGTTCGTGGTCCTGCCCGTGCTCTGGGTTGCCTTCGAGCAGCTGCGGTCGCTCGGCGTCATGGGCTTCACCTGGGGCGCGCTGGGCTACGCGGCCGTCGACGTGCCGAGGGCCATCCAGTTCGCGTCCGTCACGGGCGTCTTCGGAGTCTCGCTCTGGCTCGCGCTCTCGAACGCGCTCGTCCTTGAGATCTCGTCCGGGCGCAGGCGGCGGGGTGCGCTTGCGGGCGCTCTTGTCGTGGCGCTGCTGCTGCCGGTTCTGCACGGGACTCTCGTGCTGCGTGGGGCCGGGGGCGGACGGGACGGGGAAGGCGCGGGGAGGAGCATGCGGGTCGCGGTCATCCAGCCGAACATCTCAGCTGAGACCAAGTGGGACGCGCGCTACAAGAGCGAGAGCTTCGAGACGCTGGGCAGGCTGTCGCTCGAGGCCGCGGACCGGAAGCCGGACCTGATCGTCTGGCCGGAGACAGCTGCGCCCAGCTACCTGCTCTACGAGCCCGATGACCTGGCGCTCGTCGCGGCCGTCGCGCGGGAGGCGGACACCCCGATACTGACGGGCTGCCCAAACTTGGTCCCGGGGAGTGCGGAAGAGGGGACAGGCAGGCCACTGAACAGCGTTCTCCTGATAGACACCGAGGGGATTCCGAGGGCCGCCTACAGCAAGATGAAGCTCGTTCCGTTCGGTGAGGCCATACCGTTCGAGACGGTCGTTCCGTTTCTCAAGGAGGTGGACTTCGGCGAAGCGGATTTCTGGCCCGGCAGCGAGCGCGTGGTCTTCGAACACCCCGATGGCGCCTTCTCAGTGCTCATCTGTTACGAGTCGATCTTCCCGCGTCTGGCGCGCCGGTTCGTCGCCGGCGGTGCGGAACTCCTGGTCAATGTCACCAACGACGTCTGGTACGGACGCTCGTCGATGCCGTTCCAGCACGCATCCATGGCCGTCATGCGGGCCATCGAGAACAGACGCAGCCTGGCGCGGAGCGCCAACAGCGGGGTCTCGATGCTGATAGATCCGTACGGGCGCGTGATGGCGCGAATGGGGATCTTCGAAGAGGGCTTTCTGGTGGAGAGGCTTCCCGTCGTGAGTGAAAGGACCTTCTATACGACGTACGGAGACGTGTTCCCCTGGGGCGCGATGCTCGCGGGCGGGCTGATGCTGGTGTTGGGCCTGTCCGGGGCGGTCAGGAACCATGCACGGCCACGGGGACGGCGGGGCTGAACGAACCCTCACTAATTGCGCGGGAACCGGATGTCGGCACGGAGTCGAGCATTGACAAACGTGCCGGTCACGACGGGACTCGCGCAATTCGCGAGGTGGGGGTGTGGTCGGGAGTCAGTCCCGCCCCGGGGTTCCCGGCAACCGCTTGTGCCTGCTGGGGTTGGAGGCCTGCGTGCGTCCCGAGCATGGCATGGAACTTGCATTTGAGGGGGTCGAGCTTCCTGGGACAGGAGGCTCGCGGCAACTGCCTTGAGGGGTACAGGAGGCCTGAATGTCCACATACTGGGGACTTGTGAAGGCGCGTGGCCTGGAGGGCACGAGGCGGCGTGTTGTTTGTGTGGGTCCATACGCGCTGTCGGTGCGCGGGTCTGCACTCGTCGGCGTGATGGGCATCATCACGGCTGTCCTGCTGGTCGGGATAGCCATCTTCATCCTCGGGCACGCTGAGGGCGACGTGGTCGAGTACGCGGTCGATGACAGCAGGGCGTTCTACATCGCGGAGGGCGGGCTCGAGCGCGCCAGGGGCTACCTCGCGGCCCTGGAGATCGATGACCCGGACGAAGACCCGGTCGGGACGAGCTTCTCCGGACAGGTGCCGGGCGGTGGGTCCTACCATGTGGCCGTGGTGGCGGACGCGAGCGGCGGAAGCTGGCTGGACGCCTACGAGGTTATCGCGACGGGCGACAAGGACGGCGTGCTGCGGCAGGTCAAGGCGACGGTGATAGCCGAGACGTTCGCGATGTACTCGTGGTTCATCGAGAGCGGTGGCGGTGGCTACTCATGGTTCCGGTCGGGCGAGCGCTTCGAGGGCCCGATTCACGTCAACGGTGACTTGAGGATCGACGGTGACCCCTGGTTCGGGGGCCACGTTCGTGCCGCGGGAGGCCTCACCCTCAAGGAAGGCAGCAACCCGACCTTCGTGAGGGGCTACGAGCTCCACGTAGATCCGATCAGTCTGCCGACCAGAGCCCACGTGTTCGCCACGCTGAAGGCGGCGGCTCAGAGCGCGGGCGGCCTGGTTCTGCCCGCCATGGGGAACAAGACCTACTACGAGATAGCGCTGGGCGACCCTTCCGTAGGAGCGTTCAGCTATCAGGGGTTCAACGAGGACGGCAGCACCAACGGTCTCGGCGGCGTCGTGGATATCTCGAGTCTCAATGGAGCAGTGTGGTCCGATGAGGACATCTACATCTCCGGGGTGCTGGACGGGCAGCTGACTATCGGCGTTGACGGCACCATACACATCACCGATGACATCCTCTACGCCGGGTCGACTCCGGGGAACGGTCCCGATCCCGACTGCGACGACATACTCGGGCTCATCGCGGCCGGACACCCGAAGGGCGATGTCATCATCGACTACACGACTCCGAACGAGAACGACTGTGAGGTCCACGGCGTCATGATGGCTCTCCAGAAGACCATCGAGGCCGAGGACTACCAGCATCATCCAGTTCGCGGTGACTTCATCATGTACGGCGGCATGCTCGCGGAGTATGCCATCCAGCTGGCGCAGTACAGCGAGGGCGTGGTCGTCTCGGGTTACGGCAGGGACTACCACTTCGACCCGCGCGTGGCGTCGCTTCCGCCACCGTTCTTCCCGTTCGCGGGGAGCTTCTCCGTTGTGACGTGGGAAGAGGTCGTGCCGGCGGTGCCGCCTGAGGTCTGATCCGAACCGGACGCAGCGGGGCACTGGAGCCGCGCGGTAAGGACGTGAGCTATGAGACACCTGAGAGCACGCACATTGAGACGGTCTATGCCCGTGGTGGAGCGGAAGAGCGCGACGCCGGGCGACCGTGGCTCCGCTCTGGTAGGAGTGATGGCCATTACCACGGCCGTGCTCCTGGTCGGCGTTGCCATCTTCACACTTGGGAACGCGGAGCGCGACATCGTCGAGTATGCGGTCGATGACGCGCGCGCTTTCTACGTTGCTGAGGGCGGGCTAGAACGGGCGCGGGCATGGCTCGGAGACCTTATGGACAATGACCCGGACGCCAATCCGGTGGGAGTGACGTTCGTGGATCAGGCTCTCGGAGGCGGGCGCTACACCGTGGAGATCGTCGATGAGGTGAGCGGCGGCAGCTGGCTTGGGGCGTACGAGGTCGTGTGCACCGCTGACGTCGACGACGCGACGCGTCGAATCAGGGCCATCATGGTTCCCGAGACCTTCGCGAAGTACCAGTGGTTTGCCGAGGGTGGAGGGTGGCGGTGGTTCTACACGGGAGAGAGGTTCGAGGGGCGGGTGCACGTCCGGGACAACCTCCTGATCGACGGTGACCCGTGGTTTGGCGGCAGGGTGACCTCCGGAGGTGGTCTCACGATGGTGGAAGGGAGCAACCCGACCTTTGTGCAGGGCTACGAGCTCAACGTCGGCGAGATCCCTCTGCCCGGTGTTTCCGACATTGACGCGGGAGTGAAAACGGCCGCGCTGAACGGGGGACTCTACGTGGGGACGCTGCCCAAGCTAAAGGACTTCTATCACGTGGCGCTGGGATCCCCGTCGGCGGGCGAGCTGACATACGAGGGACGTCGGCCGCAGGGCCCAGGCTATCTGAGCATAGATGGTCCCCACGTCGTCGATATCTCGTCGCTGAACGGCGCGGCATGGTTCGGGGAGCCAGTAGCGATAGAGGGAATACTGGACGGCCGGATCACCGTCTACGCGGACGGCGATATCGAGATCTGGGACGACATCCTCTACGACGCGTCGACGCCGGGCGCCGGGCCGGACCCGGAATGCGACGACGTGCTCGGGCTCATTGCCGGCGGTGACATCGAGATCTCCTACACGCTGCCCAACCAGAACGACTGCGAGATACACGGGGTGATGATCGCTCTGGGCACGAACGTACAGGCACAGAGGTATACGAAGTACGACCCGAGGGGCAGCCTGATCATCTACGGTGGAGTCATTGCGGAGGAGAGCATCCTCTGCGGGGTGTACGACAACGGCTTCTGCGTGCACGGCTACGAGCGCGACTACAGGTTTGACGTGAGGCTTTCAAGGATGCCTCCACCATTCTTCCCGGTGATCGGGAGGTACATCGTCTACTCGTGGGAGGAGATCGGTCCTCCGGAGGCTTGATGTGTTCAGGGAGAAGGCAGTGAGAAGAAGGCGACAGAAACCGCAAGACGAGCGAGGGAGCCCGGACGAGAGACGTCAGGCCGACCTGTCCTTCAACGGCAAGCGGTTCGGTGAACTGCTCATAGAGGCCGGCGTGATAACCGCCGCTGACCTCGAAAGCGCGCTCGCGACCCAGCGCGGGACCGGCGAGAGGCTCGGAGAAGCTCTGGTCAAGCTGGAACTGGCCACGGAGATCGACATCGTCGACGCTCTCGCGGGCCAGCTGGGCCTCGAGCAGTTCGACCCGGTGGCCGCCGGGATGATCGATCCTGAGGTCGTGCTCACCATCCCGGAGCACATGGCCAGGCACCATCGTGCGCTGGCGGTCGAGCAAACGGACAATGAGCTCGTTGTCGCGATGTCGGATCCGCTCGACCTCGTCGCGATCGATGACCTGAAAGTAATGACGAAGTGCGAGCTCTCCATTCAGGTGGGGCTCGAGAGTGACGTCGAGAGCGCCATAACCACGGCGTACCGCCGCGCGACGGCCGACCAGAACCTCGAGGAGGTCATGGAGGGCGCCGAGGTCGAACTGGGCATCCAGGAGTCCGCCGGGCTCGAGGAACTCTCGGAGGAGGAACTGAGGGAGCGGGCGGAGGACGCCCCCATCGTCAAGCTCGTCAATCTGATCCTCGGGCAGGGCATCGCCGAGCGAGCAACCGACATACACATCGAGCCGCTCGAGAAGAAGGTCGTTGTGCGCTACCGAGTGGACGGCGTCCTCTACGATGCTACGACGCCCCCAAAGCGCTTCCACGAGGCCATCGTTGTCAGGATCAAGATCCTCTCGGATATGGATGTGGCCGAGCGGCGCTTACCGTTGGACGGTCGCTTCACAGTGAGATTCGAGAACCAGAACGTGGACGTCAGAGTCTCCTCGTTGCCAACCATCTACGGCGAGAAGGTGGCCATGCGGCTGCTGCACAAGTCCGGGACGATTGTCGGTCTTGCCGAGCTTGGTTTCGAGGAGGACGCTCAGGCGATCTTCCGCAAGGCGCTCAAGCGCCCCTACGGCATGGTGCTGATCAGCGGCCCGACCGGCTCCGGCAAGAGTACGACGCTCTACGCCGGCATGGGTGAACTGGACCGCGTTGGAAGGAACATCACGACCCTGGAAGACCCGGTCGAGTATCACATAGGCCGCGTCAACCAGGTGAACGTCAACAGGAAGGCCGGGATGACGTTCTCGACCGGCTTGAGGTCGATTCTCAGGCAGGATCCTGACATCATCATGGTGGGTGAGGTGCGTGATCTCGAGACGGCAGAGCTGGCCATCAGGAGCGCGCTGACCGGCCACCTGGTGCTCAGCACGGTCCACGCGAACGACGCGCCCTCAACGGCGACGAGGCTCGTCGATATCGGAATCGCGCCCTACCTGGTGACGAGCGCCATACACCTCGTCATGGCTCAGCGGCTCGTAAGACGGATCTGCCCGCACTGCGCGGAGCCGTACAAGCCCGACCCGAACGCCGTGATAGCGCTCGTGGGTGAAGTCCGCAAGGGCGCGGTCTTCCACAGGGGCACGGGATGCAAGCACTGCAAGGGACGCGGCTTCCTCGGAAGGACGGCCATCTTCG